>CALEWN010000104.1 GCA_937925385.1 uncultured Senegalimassilia sp. | reverse complement strand
GGTTATGTCCATCCTGAACGACGAGACTCCGCTCGTGCAGCAGGTCAGCATCGACGAGGCCTTCCTCGACGTCACTCCCACGCGAACCAACAGGGAGCATCCCGTTGCCGTGGCGCGGCGCATCCAGCAGCGGGTCGAGCAGCTCGGCGTCACGTGCTCGGTAGGCGTGGGAACCTCTAAGACGGTTGCGAAGATCGCCTCCGATATGGATAAGCCTCGCGGCCTCACCGTCGTCTACCCGGGAACCGAGCGCACGTTTCTCGATCCGCTTCCCGTGCGCAGCATGAGCGGTATCGGCGCCGCCGCCGAGCAACGGCTCAAAAGCCATGGGGTGGAAACGCTTGGGCAGCTGGTGTGCGAGGGTCCGGCGCGCCTTGAGCGTTTGTTCGGGAAGAACGGGCGCGTCATGTACATGCGCGCCTGCGGCCTAGATGACTCTCCCATTCAACAGCATGCGCCGGTGAAATCGGTATCGAACGAGGTCACGTTCGCAAACGACCTTCGCACGCGCGAGGACATCGAGGCGGCCATCAGCACGCAAGCGGCGAAAGTTGGCAGACGGCTGCGAGCCAAAGGCTTGCGTGGATCGACCATCGGCCTTCGACTTCGGTATCCCGACAGGTCAAGCCGATCGGTCCAGCGCAGGCTTTCCCGGCCGACCGACGATGAGCTGCTATTCGCCCCCGAGCTGTGCGGCATGCTTGGCGAGCTATGGGAACCTGGCGTCTCGGTGCGCCTTATCGGGGTGTCCGTCACCGGGTTTTCCGAATCGGAAGGCGTACAAGAGAGCCTCTTCGACGTGAAGCAGGTCGCCCCGATTAAAGGCGATGCAACGCCGCGCATCCAAGACGAATCGAAGCGACGCGGTTTGCTTACGGCAACCGACCTGGTAAAAGATCGCTTCGGCGAAGGGGCGGTCCGCTTCGGTCACGAGTTGCGCAATGCCGGCAACACCACCGGCACTGCCGCCAAGAATCCCGCTGATTACAAGTAGCATCATGCACGGAGCGCCTGCGTCGCCATCGGGGACGC
>CALEWN010000103.1 GCA_937925385.1 uncultured Senegalimassilia sp. | reverse complement strand
GTTGCCGGTGGCCGCGGAGGGACCCGCGGCATGGGCCCTGCAGGCGCATCACGCGAAGCAGGGCTGTTGTCGAACCGTAAAATCTTACCAGATTGCAACATGGTTTGCAGCCTGCTCCGCACAGACTGCACCATCGGACACCGCCGTGACCACCTGGCGAAGGGCCTTCACCCGCACATCGCCCGCCGCGAACACGCCGGGGATGGAGGTTTCCCCTGTTTCGGAGGCCGCTATGTAGCCGCCCGCGTCAAGGGGCAAGGCGCCTGAGAGGAACTCGGTGTTGGGCTGCGTGCCCACCGCCACGAACACGCCGTCGACGGGCAGGGTTTCCAGCGTGCCGTCGCCGACATGTTCCACCTGGGCCGAAACCAGCTTGCCCTCCTCGCCGTGCAAGGCGCGCACCTCGGTGTTCCACATGAAGGATACGTTTTCGAGTTTGGCCAGCTGATCGTGGTACACGCGCGTTGCGCGCAGCTTGTCGCGGCGATGCACGAGGATGACGCGCTCGGCCAAGCGCGAGAGATAGATGGCATCGGCCGCGGCGGTGTTTCCGCCGCCGACCACCATGACGGTCTTCCCGCGGAAGAAATTGCCGTCGCAGGTGGCGCAATAGGATACGCCACGGCCCGTGAGCTCGGCCTCGCCGGGCACCCCGAGCTTGCGCGGACGCGCGCCCGTGGCCACGATCACGCTGCGCGCGCCGTAGGCGCCATATGGCGTGACCAGCTGCTTCACCGGCGATACCAGGTCGAGCGAAGACACCTCCTCGTTGATGATCTGCACTCCGAAGCTCTCGGCCTGCTCCTTCATGGACCATGCAAGCTCGAACCCACCGGTGCCTTCCGCAAACCCCGGGTAGTTCTCGATGCGCTCGGTTTGCGCCAACTGCCCGCCGGGCGAGAGGCGCTCGAACACCGCGGCGCGCAACCCTGCGCGCGCAGCGTACAACCCCGCGGTCAAGCCCGCCGGGCCCGCGCCGATAACGGCAACGTCGAAGGTTTCGCCGCTGGGCACCTCGGGCGCAACCGGCACGTTGGGCGCGACCAGCACGCCAGATTCACCTTGCGTGTTATTCGATAGGCTGCTCATAGGTATCCCCCGTTTCCGCGGCCCGAAGCCGCGTTCGCTGTATGTTCCGCAATCAGTATAGGGGTTCAGGCGGTCTTCCGCGTTATTGTTACCGTATCGGTGCCATTTCTACAGATCGGGCGCAGGGGCGCATGATACTTGCGTGACGTAATGAATGCCGCAACCGCCGCACGCCACGGCACGCCCAAGCCCGCCGGCTCCTTGCCTTCCCTACTCCTTTCGCGCCTTATGGCGGCGATACAACAGGGCACCGGCAAGGATGGACAGCAGCATCTGCAGCACCGTCGGCGAGAACCAGATGCCGTCCACCTGGAACAGCCGGCCCATCACGAACACCACGATGCATACGGTGACGGCCTCGGCGACGACGAGCATGTTCGAGGAGCGCGAGTCGTCGACGGCGTAGAAGAACGACGTGGTGGTGTGCGTGAACCCGTAGAAGATGTAGCAGATGGAAAACACCGGAAGCGCGTATGCGATGACCGGCGCCGCGATATCGGAGGCGCCGAACAGCACCGGGATAGCGTGACGCACCATGTACACAACCCCAAGACCCACAAAGCCGAGCGCGATCGCCACCACGTAATTGGTGTTGCGCAGCCTTCGCACCGCGCGCAAATCGCCTGCCCCGCGGTAGACGCTGATGAGCGGCTGGCTGCCGTCGCCGACGCTTTGGATCACGATCTGAACGAAATAGGCGACGTAGGCGATAGCGGCATACGCTGCCAGCGCGGTCTCACCACCGTAATACGACAACGAGACGTTGTTGACGACCGTCGACACCTCGGGAAGCAGCGTCAAGCCGAACGGCGCCGCGCCAAGCTTGACGATGTGCGCGCAAATAGCGCCGTCGGGAATGAAGTCGCGCAGCGGCACGCGGTTATCTCGGTGCAGGAAAAAACCGAGCACGAACAGGAAGGCGACGATCTGAGCCACCACCGTG
>CALEWN010000102.1 GCA_937925385.1 uncultured Senegalimassilia sp. | reverse complement strand
GAACTTGCCCCTGCCGCAACCGCGCGCACCATCACCTGCCCTCCCGCCTGCATCCTGCCCGCCAGCGTGAAGCAGGCCATGGAGGACGTGGAGATGTGGGCCGGCAAGGACCTGATGGTCAAGCCCGTCGACGGCGGCCTGAACAACGAGAACTGGTATGTCCGCGACGAGATGAGCCGCGAGTTCTTCATCAAGGTGCCGGGCACGGGCACCGCGTTCATCGACCGCAGCGTGGGGCACGCCGGCGGCATCAAGGCCTCCAACCTGGGCATCGGCGCAAAAGTGTACGAATTCGACCCAGAAAGCGGCGTGGAGGTGACCGAGTTCCTGCGCGGCTTCGACACCTGCACCACCACGTCGCTGCGCACGCTCGAGCAGGGCCTTCAGGTCATGCAAACCTACCGCACGCTGCACGCCAGCGAGGAGTTCGGGAAGACGAACATGATGTTCGACCAGATCGACCAGCACATCGCGCAGATGAACGAGCTGGGGCTTTCCCTTCCCCCGTGGGCGGCGCACCTGTTCGAGGACTACGCCGAGGTCAAGCGCAGCTTCCTTGCCTCCGGCATCGACCTGGTGCCGTGTCACAACGACCCCATGCCCGGCAACTTCATGGTCAAGGGCGACGCCATGCGCCTGATCGATTTCGAGTTCTGCGGCGACAACGAGGCCACCTACGAGCTGGGCCTGTTCTTCTGCGAGATGTTCTACGACGACGAGGACATGCTTCCGCTGATCGAAGCCTACTACGGCCAGGTCAGACGCGAGGAGCTTGCCCGCATCCGCGTGTCACGCGTCATGGGCGACCTGAAGTGGGGCATGTGGGGCATCATCAACTCGAAGGTGCGCGACGTGGCGTTCGACTACTGGAAATACGGCATATGGAAGCTCATGCGCGCGGTCACGTACCAGCGCTCCATCGACTGGAGCGGATGCGTGCACGCCATCTGAGCGCCTGGCCTGGCGATATTCGGTAACAACCCCTGGATGAGAAGGAGTTTCGAGATGAAGCAGACGATCATGAACATGTCGAAGCGCACGAAGAACATCGTGTTCGGCACCGCCTATGCCGTGCTGGTGCTGGCAGCGGTGTTCCCGCCGCTGTACTTTTCCGCCAGCGGCAACGGCACGCTGATCTTGGGCGCGCCGGTGGCCATGTGGTATTGGATCGCCGATTTCGCGGCGCTTGTGGTGATGATGTTCGCCCTGTACTGGGTGGAGACGGTGCGCGGCGAGATCGACCTCGAGCCCGCCACCGTACCCGCGGGAGGTGAGTAGCATGACAATCATGCTGGGAATGCTCGGGGTCTTCTTCCTGGGGATCGTCGTCGTTTTGTACGTGACCCTGAAGAAGTCGAGCTCGTTCGACGATTACGCCCGTGGCTTGTGGCCATGAGCTACGTGAACTCGTGGTGGCCGGGCACCGTGTTCATCTCGTTCGCCGGCTTGTCGGTGGCGTCGGGCGTGTTCGGCTTCTACGGCCTGGCCTATTCCACGCTCGGCCTTGCCGCCATGTACTTCATCGCCACGCGCGCTTGGCGCTGGGGCAAGCGCTACAACCTGGTCACCCAGCCTGACCTGCTGCGTTTGCGCTACGGGTCGAAGGCCGTGGGCGTGGTGACGTCCATCATCGGCGTGGTGGCCATCCTGCCGTGGGTCATCCTGGGAATGCAGGCGCTTGCGACCGTGTTCTCCATCGCGTCGGGCGGCACCTGGGCCCTGCCGGTGTGTTTGCTGGTGGGCCTGGCGACCGTGCTGATCCGCCAGATCTGGACGGTGCGCATGGGCATGCGCGGCTTGGTGTACACCGACATGTACCAGGGCCTTGTTGCCTACGTGATCGCGGCGGCCGTGTGCGTGCTGATGCTGGTGGCGCCGAATTCGCCTGCGAACTGGTCTTATCTGTCCGAGCTCCCCAACGAGCTGCTGTTCCTGCCCGGCGATGGCGACTCCTACGGCCCGCTGTACATGTTCAGCAGCGTGTTCACCGGCGTGGTCGGCGCGCTGTGCTGGCCGATGAGCTTCGTGCGCATCTACACCGCAAACAACGTGAAGTCCGTGAAGAAGTCCACGAACTACGCCATGTTGATCGCCGGCGGCTTCTATGCCCTGCTCACCGTCGTGATGCTGTCCGCCGCGCATATCACCGGCGTCGCCGCCAACCCGCAATCCGGCTGGATGACGCTGCTTGAGGATTACGGTGGCGTGTGGCTGCTCGGCCTGGGCCTGACCATGATCTTCGCCGGCTCCATCGGGCATATCGACGGCAGCGTGCAGGCCGCGGGCACCCAAATCGCCAACGACATCGTGGGCAGCCGCGTGGCACTAACCGACAAGCAGAAGACCCTGGTGTCGAAGGGCAGCATGATGGTGTTCATCGCACTGGCTGCGGTACTTGCGTACTTCACCAACGGCATGGACCGCCTGCAGCTGCTCGCGCAGATCTCCTATCAGGCGGTCGTGCAAATCTCCGTGCCGCTGTTCCTGGGCATCTTCTTCAAGTTCGGCAACAAGAACGGCGCACTGGCCGGCATGATCGTGGGCTTCGCGTGCGCAGCAGTGCTGACCGTGGCGTTCCCCGATGACATCCCCGCGCTGGGCAGCATCACCGGTGGCGTGGTAGCGCTGGCGATCAACCTGATCGTGTACGTGGCGGTGTCGAAGCTGACGGGCACGACGGCCAAGGAGCGCGCACGCGTGGACGAGCTGTTCGCGGTTGCGGCTGACGGCGAGCACGGCGTGGTCGCCGGCGGCGCCGCTGTGCCGGGCATGGCGGCGGTGAGCGAGCGCGAGCGTGCGGCCGAGCGCGTTGCCGAGCGCGAGGTTGCCGCGGGCCGCGCGGGAGCCAGCGTCGCGAGCGTGGTGACGAGCGCAGTTGCGACCTGCGGAAACGCTGCCGGCGTGATAATCCGCGAGGAGCCGGCGAGCTCAAGCAGCGGGGTTGCCGCAGGCCACGCGGGAGCTGGAGCCGGCGCAGCTGCAGGAGCGCTGTAGCGATAGTCGACGCCCGGGCGGGGACGTACGCGCACCCTGCCCGGACGCGCTCTTTCGTCCACAACCCCCCAACGTCTCGCGGCGCGGCCTTTTGCAACGCCAAAACGCTCGCACCGCAGCGTTCGCAACCGCAAAGGTCGATACGTCTGCGTTTGAATCGGGTCTTTGCCAGTACCGATGATTATGCCGATTCTCTGACCAGGCCTTTTGCTTCCGCCCTAGGGTCTGTTACTTGACACCTCGGCACCAAGCGCAGACGTATCGGCTATACCACCGCTCAGACAGCTGCAAACCCTCTTTCGGCCGCGGTTTCGGCCTCCCGCGCTGCCTTCGTCAACCCCATCTCCCCCCTGCCCGCTTCTTCCTTACCCCTCTTGCAAAGGAGCCCTTCGTGAGACAGCAGATATCCGCACCGCAGCGCTTTGCGACCTTGTTCGCCGAGTCGATGGCAATCGGCCGCAAGCCCAACGGCGGAACCGACCGCATGGCGCTCACCCCTGACGATCGCGCCCATCGCGCATGGCTCGTCGAGCAGCTGCACGCGGCGGGCGCCGAGGTGCGCGTCGATGCCGTAGGGAACATTTTCGGCCTGTTCACCTGGGACGATGCTGCACCTTACATCTTGTGCGGATCGCATCTGGACAGCCAGGAGAACGGCGGCGTGTACGACGGCGCCTATGGCGTGGCCGCGGCGCTGTGCGCGGCGCGGGCGGTTGACGAGGCCGTGCGCGTAAGCCAGCTTGTTCCGAAGGCAAACCTTGCCGTGGTCGATTGGACCAACGAGGAGGGCGCGCGATTCGAGCCGAGCCTTATGGGCAGCCGGGTGTTCACGGGCGCGCTGCGGCTTTCCGATGTCGAGCAGGCGCAAGACCTTGATGGCGTGCGCTTCGGCGACGCGCTGCGCGAGGGCGGTTGGCAAGGCACCGACGAGCCGCCGCACGCGGCGGCATATCTGGAGCTGCACGTCGAGCAGGGCCCTGTGCTCGAGGCGGCGAGCGTGAGCATCGGCGCGGTCACGGGCAATTGGGCGGCCGTCAAGATGGACGTGCTCATCCTCGGCGAGCAGTCGCACACCGGGTCGACGCCCATGTCGCTGCGCAAAGATGCACTCTACGGCATGGCGCTGCTTACCGTCGCCGCACGCAAGCTTGCCGACGAGCACGAGCGACGCGGCATCGAGCTGCGCACGTCGGTCACGAAGGTGCAGCTGTTCCCCCGCTCGCCGAACATCGTGACGTCGGAATGCCGGCTTCACCTGGAGATACGCGCAGAATCAGAGGAGGAAGCGCGCGCAGCGTCGCAGCGGATGATGGCGCGATTCGCGGAAATCGAGGCGTCATCCGGCACGCATATCAAGGTGACCGGCACCGAGGTGCGGCCGTCCATGGCCTTCCCCGAAAGCGGCATCTCCCTAGTCGAGCACGCTGCTGCAGCGTGCGGCCTGACCTGCATGCGCACGAAAACGGTATGCGGCCATGACGCGGTCGCGCTTGCCGCGCATGTTCCGACCGCGCTCATGTTCGTGCCGAGCGTCGACAGCCACGCCCATGCGCCCAACGAGTTCACGAAGCCCGAGGACCTTGTCAACGGCGTGCGGACGTTCGAGCAAGCTCTCCGAATCTGCGTAGCCAACGGCGGTTTTCCAGTCGAGGGCGAATAGAGGCTCGGCCGCACCATTTGCTGCACAAGGATCGTCGATCTCGCACACTCAAATCGCCCCCCAAACGCCCCAACGCGCGCGGCCGAGCGCGGCGCAGGGCGAGCTACGCAAGCGAAAGTCGATACGTTTGCGTTTTAATCCGCTACGCCCGAGTAACAAGAAACTCTCGTTTGCGTTTCCCCAGGTCAGACGCTCGGCAAATTTCGCCGTTGGCGAAGGGTCGCCATTAAAACGCAAACGTATCGACTTTTCCTCTTCCACGCGGCCGAAACGCGACGTTATACGCATGCGCATCGAACTTCCCTTTAGGCTTGGCGAT
>CALEWN010000101.1 GCA_937925385.1 uncultured Senegalimassilia sp. | reverse complement strand
CTTGATGAGTACACCGAGACGATGAATGACGAATTCGAACAACAGCCCGAGCTTCGCGATGAATACACGGCCCGTTTCAACAAGATGCTGGAATACGTAAAAGGTGGACTTGACGGCCTTGGTTTCAGGAAGACGCCAACCGGCAAATCGACGCCACACGCACGCTTTGAGGCAATATCCGTGGGCGTCGCTGTTGCATTGAACGAGAACCCCAATCTGCCAGTCCAGGACATGTCCTGGGTTAGCGACGACGAATTCCAAGTACTCGTCCGTTCTGATTCCGCAAACGTTAAGACTAAGCTGAAGGCGCGCATTGATTACGTTGCCAACAGGCTGCTGGGAAATCGGTAGGGGCCATGGCAAACGAAATACTCATCCTGGGCTATGAACAGTTGTATTCTGATCGCCTCGAAGAAACCAAGAGCATGATCACGCTTGCCACATTGCTGGACGTCCTTGACCAGGGAGTAGGCGAAGGCCTTACCTACCGCAGCATTATGGCGAAAGCATACGAAGAGGCAGAGAGTGCAAACCCCAAGGGCATTCCCACGCGGACGCCCGAGGTCTCGCTTGTCTCAAGTGTCGTGCGCTCCAATGTGAAGATTATGATCTACAACATCATAGAGTTCTCTGTGACCAGCCTGATACAGGCGATATATGATCGAATTGAAGGCGAGCAATGCGGGTATGCCGAAGTCTCTGAAAAGTTGCGGGCTATATGGCATCGCACGAGAATGCACAGCAGGCTGAACGACCCAAGCGCAAACAACAACACGGCGGAACGAGTCAGCAAGGAATTGCTTGACCACGCAGTTGCTAATACTACGCTCCACTTCGAGACGAGGCACTCGATAGCAGGTGGCAACCTGGACGGAGACAAGATACTCCAGCTCTTTGATGATCATGGTGTTGTGGTGCATACCGCAGAAGGTAACTACAGGGCAAATGAACTTAAGGACATCAAGGATCGGCGAAATGGTTTGGCTCACGGATCCGTTTCTTTCGAAGAGGCGGGCAGTCAAATTGTCACTTCGGAGCTAGCGGAGCTGCTCAGCCATGTAGACTCTTTCCTGACGCAGCTTCGCAAGGATGTCATAGCCTACCTTGACGCCGGCAGGTATCGACTCGCTGGGGAAGGTCCGAGCATGGGTTAGATGGTACAAGCCGCGATAATGCTCCTGCCCACAGCTTCGCCGAGCTTTGGCGGCACGGCATTGCCGATGTGGCGCGCAATTGCCTTGCGGCTCAATTTCTCACCGGGGCGAATGAACTTGTATCCCTTGGGGAAGCTCTGCAAAATTGCGCCCTCGCGTAAAGTGAGTGCACGGTCTTGTTCCGGATGTCCAAACCTTCCGGTGCCATACATGTAGAACTGGGTGGTGATAGTCGGAGAGGTTTCGTCCCAAGCCATGCGACCATATACCGAGGGGTAGGTTTGCCCGCTATTCTTCTTGTGGCAGTCGAGACGCAACTCTTCGGGCCAATCGCGCCATGTGCCATTTGGAACTGACGACTGGATACGCTGCATGTTTATCTTGGAGAGCATGGAAGCAGTCTGCAACGGATCGCCCTCGCAGACGCCACCCGCCTTCACGGCTGGGAGATTGCCGATGGCTTCGCGTACAGTAACGGCATGCTTTTCGTCATTGGTGGGGTCAATCAAGCTGATTGTTCCCTCTTTTGAGGCAAGAAGGAGCAAGCGCCTGCGGTGCTGCGGCACGCCGTATTCCTCGGCCTTCACTACGCTGTAATCAACCGTATAGCCAAGCCCCTTGAGCTTCGTGACGAACTCGTCGAAGATACTCTCCTTCACGAGTTCGGGTACGTTCTCCATGGATATGTAGTCGGGCATGACCTCTTCAGCAAGTCTGCCGAACTGACGAAGAAGCCCCCAGTCCTTGTGACGTTCGCGGTGTTTTTTGTCCTTGCGGTGGGTGGAGAAGGGCTGACAAGGCGCGCAGCCGACCAAGACCTTGGCGTCGAAACCTTCGAGAAGCTTGTTGATGTCCTCGCCCTTGACCTCGTCCACATTCTTACAGATGAAGGAGCCCTCGCCATTGTTGTTGGTCTCGTATGCATACTGGCAGGAGGGGTCAAGGTCGATGCCGGCAACCACGTCGATGCCGCTGGTGCGAAGGCCATACGTCAACCCGCCTATTCCGCAGAATAAGTCAACAGCCCCAATCTTGGGGCTGCCATCGCTCCTAGGTATGTCCGCCCTGGCACCTATGGTGGCTCCCAACCCTGCGTCTCAAATTCCGTAGCACCTTTTCGAGGCAGCCGCAAGAGCCGACTCGTTCGCAACTTCCAAGAATATCAGCAAATGGAGACCTGTGAACGGCTCACCGCCGAATCGGCAGGGCGCTCCATCGAACTAACAAGCATCACATCACTACCCAACAGACTCTTAACGCTCGTGCGCTTAGCCCAAAGTGTCCTTGGGCTTTTGCTGGTATAGTAGGAACGTGTCACAATCCCGCTTTGCCCAGGTAGGAAGGCCGCCATGCTCTGAACCCACGTTGTCATATCCGACCTCGAATCCCGTCCTGAGTGCGTCCACCGCGCCTATCTCAACCCGGATGACACCTGGAACGGCTGGGCTTGCCCCTACTTCGAGAAGCCCGAGGTCGAGCGCATGACCGAATGGCTGCCAGAGTTCGACGATGGCCTCGTGTACAACGAGGAAGCCGACACCTTCATATCGACCTATGACCCAGACGCACCAGAAATCTTCCCGGCAATCGAAATCGACGGAATGACCCTCTACCCGATTGGCAACGGCTCCTGGACATGGGTAATCGTCGATTCCGCGTCGGCATCCTGACCAACAAGTAGCCCATCCGAGCCGCCAAGCACCGCATCTCGAGCTGTTCCTATCAACGCACGGTTCCTCAGATAGCAGTCAAAGATCTCATACGCCGGCAATGTCCACATGTCAATGTGGTCGCTGAACTGCGGGAGCTCGCCCGTGATTGCAGCCATGATCTCGGGGAAGGTCACGCTCGCAAGCAGGCGCGGCTCATCATCCTCGGTGGGGACGAGGAACGCGTTGACCACGGCGTCGAAACCGTGCGCGTGGACGAAATCGCGGTAGGCGGTCTGGTAGAGGAACTGTTTGGTGACCGACTCCACGCCCGGCTGCCGCTGCATCTTCCCTCGAGCGCTGGGGACGTAGTACTTGGCATCGTAGATGCAGAACAGGCGCCGGCCGCCATTGATGTCGAACGTCACCGTATCTGGGATGAGGGTATCGACCGTCTCAGCCTCGCCCTTGTCGGCCGGGCGTGCCCACGTCGGCCTCGGGATAATCTGGAGCAGCGTTCCGTTCCTTTGGTCGTGCCACGCATCGTCAAGATCAAGCGGCAAGTCCCGGAGCCTGCTCGACAGCAGGTCCCCAAAAGCCGCCTTGCAGGCGACCTCCCACGCATGGTAGTAGCTCGTCGTGCCCAGTCGCAGCACGGTGCTCTCGTCGGCGTTCTCACCTTTGCCGATCAAGTAGTCGCGCATCAGGTCAAGCACATCCTGTTTCCACGTCGCGTATTGCACCGCCCGTTCCCGGTCGATAAGCCATAGCAGATAGTCAACGTCACCCAAATCGAGCGGATTCTCGTCTGTCAGCTCAACGGTCCCCACCGAGAGAAGGTCGGCAAGCCCGCATCCCGCAAGAAACCTTGAGCACTCATTCAGGATGGAGCGATGCAGCCTTGCTACCAGGTCGTATTCGTCGCGCCTGGTCTTTCGCGTCCAGAAGTCGAGGTAGATCGGCGCGCCATCGGAGAAGACCGGAGTCTGGGTATCGATAGTGCGCGACCAGTCAATCACGCCAGGACCGTTCAGCACGCGCGTCTCCTCGAAGTTGTAGTAGACGCCGTACTCGTCGTATAGCCAGAGAAGTCGTAGCATCAGCGACAGTCGGTCATCGTAGCGCCCACCCTCTTGCTTGTCGAGCAGCATGCCGTCCCTGCCCAGCTGTGCAATCACATCAAGCGCCTGGCGCATCTCGCGGATGGGCTTGTCAGTGCTGCGGAGGTACTTCGGATAGCAGACAATCGCATGACCCCGCGCAATTGCTATGCCAACGAAGCGGAACTGGAGCCGCTGCCCGCCTGTGGCACCGTCACCCTCCACGCGCTCTTCCTCGTCACGCTCGTCGCCGCTACGGTAGCGCAAGATGCCGGACCTCATCAACGCGGCTATCAGCACACGTGCGGTATCGCTGTCTACTCCGAGCCTGGCTCTGATTTCGTCTTCCGAGTAGGGGCGCAGCTCGCGAAAGCAGGCCGCGTACATGCGTTAGTCCTCGTCGGCCTGGATAGGTTTATCGACTTCGGTATTCACAAGCACGCTGCCAAAGACGCTCTTGCCCTTCTTGCTCTGCTGAGCGAATGCGCCGATACCGTCGCTCTTGAACTTGTCGCAAACGTCGGCGAAAGTTGCCTCCTTGTTCCAGAAGATATCTCCGCGGCGCATCTTTCCTGCGTCTTCGTATAGATAGAGCAGCACCTTGTCCTTGAACGATGAGACGAAACGCGTTTCGCCCGTGCTCTCGTTCACCTCGTCGCTTAGCGCCTCGGGGGAGAGGAAGAAGGGTCCAAGCAACTTGTCCTCATTCACACCACAGTCGAGCAGCAGCGTGTTTATTGCCTTGCGAAGCTTGTTCCACACGACGCGCCCTCCGGCGAAAGCCACCGTTCGATCGCTCAGCTTCTCGCCGCCCAGCACAGCGGGCGTTGCGTTTTCGCCTTCGTTGATGCCCATGTAGCGGAAGTCCCACCGCCGCTTGAAGGCGGTGTCCATGGGGAACACGCCCTGATCCGCGCTGTTCATGGTGGCCCAGATAAACATGTTGGGCGGCAGCTCTATGTGGCTTTGCATCATGTCGCAGAAATCCTGGAAGTCCAAGTCGGGGTCAAAGAAGTCCTCAATGCTCTTCTGCGCTGCTTCATCCAGCTTGCCAAGCTCCTCGGCAATGCACTCGGACATCTCCATAGGCACACTGACGGCGTACTCGCTCGCCCCAAGCGCATCCCTGTCGAGAAGCTGGAAGATATCGCCGAACACAGCGGCAGGATTTGCGCGGTTCAGCTCCTCGATGATGATGAGGTAGCTCTCATAAGGATGCAGGGACGCATCGAGATAGGTCTGAAGGAACGGACCGGCGATGTAGCGATAGCCTATTTGGCCATCCTTGGTAAAAGGTCGGTAGTTCCCTACGAACTGGGAATACGTGTAGTCAGGATAGAACGTCACTCGTCTGACGTGATCCTCTGGGAAAATGCCGCCAGGGTTGTCTTTGGTTCTGACCCCCAGCTTGTTGAGCTGGTAAGACTTGCCGGTTCCAGGCGCACCGAAGAAGATGAGGTTGCGCGGCTCATGTGTTTCTGCTGGCTTCTCAACGGCGGCTTTGGGCTGTTTCGCATCGCGCCCGCTCAATTCCATAAGTAAATCGAGAGGGTCGCTGTAGCCGGAATAAACATCGCTGTAGTCATGCGCAAGCATACGCATGAGGTCGGCAACTTTTACCGCTCCGCTTTCGTAGCCAAACTCTCTGACACCTGTATAGACGTCGCGGTAGTAGCCAAGTATGTCAACCGCATAGTCAGGCAGCGTCCCATTATCGGCAAGTGCGACGATGTCATCAATCCTGCGAACGTAATCGAGTTTGAAGAACTGCTGGTCTCCTATCACGGTATCCCTCTGGGTGGTCACGCCCTGCCTTTTAGATAGCCCACCCTCAAAGATAAAGTCCTTCGGGATAAAAATGGCGCTACCGACACCGGTGCGGTCTACGTCGAGCCACATCGAGCGCAGCCAGTAGTTCTCGGTCGTGAGCGGCGACACAGTAACCGAGAGTGCCATATTCCGCCCGCAAGTCTTCGGCAGCATGAGGGCAGCCGCAATGAGTAGGTTGGGGTTCACGTTGCCCTGTACGCCGAGCTTCATGCTTTGGCTCCCGGCTCCACGAGGCGCAATGGTATAGGACGTGTTTTCACCGCCAAGGTCGATAGTTCTCTCACGATGCCGTATCGCGAAGCTTACGATTCGCCCTTCGAGCTCGCTTGGCGACGCTGCCACGCCGACAGTATCGATTATCTTGCCGCCGAGAAACGCCTGGCCACCGCCGCTGTTGGCGTTGAAGTCGTAATGAAATTCAGAGTCGTGCCCTGAGTACGTCTGATAATCGTCAATCTTCTTGAAATACGACAAGGCGCTCACCTCTTACTTTTTGTCTTCGCTTTCATCGTATCTGAGTACGCGCGTTGCCACATACTTGGCCAGAGCCGGTGGCACGGCGTTCCCTATCGCCAGTTCAACGCTTGTCTTTGCGCCAAAGAGTTTGAACTCTTCAGGAAATGACTGCAGGTAGCTGCGCTCCTTCGTCGTAAGCGCACGCACACCGTCCTCGATTGCCGCAGCATCGGCATGATGCCTCTTGTAGTTATCGGGTATTGGCCTATTGATGCCACGGATGGTTGCGGAGGGCTCATCAATCGAGAAGACGCCGCGTCGAGCGTAGCTCCTCGGGTGCATGTAGTAATACTGCGTGCCGAGCTTGTCGCCAAGGTAGTCACGCACGGTCATCTGCTTGTCGGCCATGCCGTCGACCAGCGTCTCGTCGAAGTAGCCGTCTTCCGAGTCAAGATGCCCGACAAGAATGAAACGCTTCCTTGCCTGCGGTACACCGCATCGGCTTGCATCGAGTACGCGCGAAGTTAGGCCGTAGCCCGCGTCGCTCAGCATCTTCTTCATCTTTGGCAGCGTTCCGAAACGCTCGATGTTGTAGACGTTCTCGAAAACGACCCACTCGGGACGCACGCCAACCACGATCTCGGCAAACCGGATGGTAAGGTTCGCCCTATCGCCCTGCTCGCGCTTGCCCTCAATTGAATAGTCCTGGCAAGGCGGTCCGCCCATTATCAGGTCGGGAGACATCCCCTTGATTACTTCCACTGCGTCTTCGTCGCAGAGATCCTTCTGGTAGATGGGATGGTCGAAGTTCGCGCGGTAGATTTCAACGGCAGGCTGCCAGTTGTCAAAGGCTGCAAGCACCTCGACGCCAGCTTGCTCGAAGCCAAGCGACATCCCGCCGCAGCCAGAGAAAATGTCCACGGCCCTCATCGCGCATTGCCACCCTTCGCCTCGGCATACGCAATGAGGGTGGAAGCCACGTATTTGGCAAGGTTGACCGGGACGGCATTGCCAATCATCGTATTGACGTCGGACTTTCCACCGAAGAACTCGAACTCCTCCGGGAACGTCTGGATGTAGCTGCGCTCTTTTGGAGTCAGTATTCGCGCCTCACTCACGGATGCCGAATCCTTCGGGTTGCCCTTGTAGCCCGGCGGGATGGGTCGATCAATAGCCCTGATGGTCATAGAGGGCTCGTCGATGCTGAACACACCACGACGGCTGTAGTTGGTGGGGACGCGGAAGTAGTGATCAATGCCTAGCGAATCGCCAAGATAGTCACGAATCGTCATGGGCTTGTCCGTAAGTCCGGCATCAAACGACTCGTCCAGGAAACCGTCTTCCTCCCCAAGCCCGCCGACGATAAACATGCGTTTGCGCGTCTGAGGAACACCGCAGTACGCGGCATTCAGCACCTTGCAGGTTATGCCGTAGCCCGCCTCACAGAATATCTCACATGCCCTCTGAAAGGAATTCGTGTTCTTGATGGTCGCCACGTTCTCCATGACGAACCATTGGGGCTTTACCCTGGAAACGATGGTCGCATAAGCAACAGACAGAATCGCACGCCCGCCGTTCTCGTCCTGATGTCCTGCGGTAGAGAAGTCTTGGCAGGGAGGCCCGCCGAAGATGACAGTCGGCGCAAGTCTTTCCACTTGCTCGACAGTTGCATCCACATCGGAAAGATCCTGCTGATATATCGGGTGACTGAAGTTCTTCCGGTAAACCTCGATGGCAGGCATCCAGTTGTCGAAGGCGGCGAGCACATCGAAGCCCGCGCGTTCGAAGCCGAGAGACATACCGCCGCAACCTGAGAACAGGTCCACGGCAGTCATGTGCACGCTATGCCCCTCGCCAGCAGCCAACGCTCCTACCTTTCAGTTCCGTTTGCATAGCTGCACAAATTGCCCAACTATACCATCTCTTGCAAGCTAACTATGATACCAGTTGCCGCTCGTCGCTCGCCACGTCCTTTGCCGTCAACACTCAATCTCCCGGACTCTCGGCCAGACGAGAAGAACACCGTCGAGTATGCGCCTCACGTCGGACAGAAATACTAGCCGCCCGGTTTTGCGAGCCTGTACCACGAGAAGGACAGCTGGACTGAAAGTTGGAATCGGCTCACGCACATCGTTTCCGTCGTTGCGGCGTTTGGAGATTTTTGCCGCCACCCCTGGCTGCTGGCCTGGCCGCGCGCTACCAACCTCGGCCCGTCCGCAGCCCGGCCGTCCACGCTCCGGGTGTGCGCTCGGGCCGTCCGTGCCACACGCCGCCCATGGCGCAGGGAGTCAACCTTCACGGCCGCGCAGGGCAAGGAGCACGGCTTCGAGGGCCTGAAGTTTCACGAGCTCCGGCACACCCAGGCCACCCAGCTGCTCGCCAACGGGGTGGACGCCAAGACCGTTCAGACCCGCCTTGGCCACGCCAATGCGAGCATCACGCTCGGCTGGTACGCCCACGCCATACCGGAGAAGGACCACGAGGCGGCAGACCTGCTCGGCAGCATCCTGAGCGGCGAGAACGTCCAGGTAGACGAGGGTGCGGAGGGCAAGAAGTCCCTCGAAATGTCCCCTCGACACTCATAACCCCGAGGAAAGAAAGCAGGCCAGCCGCCTGAAAAAGCTTGCTGACCTGCTGATACTTTTGGTCGCGGGGGCAGGATTTGAACCTACGGCCTCCGGGTTATGAGCCCGGCGAGCTACCAGACTGCTCCACCCCGCAATATATGACCCGCTTTTCACGAAACTGAGTGTTTCGGAAAAGCTGCAAGAAGGAACTATACGCGCCATCAAGTCGTGATGCAAGCAAATGATTTCCAATCACAGAACCTTCACAAATTGATGGTGCTTCAGAACGATGCCGTGGTAGCACTGCGGGACCCCGTAGGCGACGCAATGACAATGCCACGAGGGTCCTATAGGCAAACCCATGGCAAACCTTATGAGCAACGCTTGCGCAAACGCCCTCCCTGCCGATCGGGGAGGATTAGCGCCCGCTGCCTTTGACACGAAGCTGCTGCCTCCTTACAATGCATCATTGGTTCGCGCGAATTCTGCTAGCGCGATCATTCTGCTAAGGGCTTTCTACCCGCATCCGACGCATTCTGCTAGGCGTCGATTTCGCCGCGCTTTGACGCGGCTTGCATTGTTTTCCGTTTCGAATGGCGTTTTGGGCGTTCTGCCTTGTCGTCCCCGTGGGCTCGTGGCCCGCGCGTGCGCATGCGCGACGGAGGATCGAATGCGAACGATTCATCTTTATGTATAGAAAGGGACTTCCTTGGATTTCCTCAACAGCAAAAAGGGCTTGGCCCTGGTCGGCGTGCTGGTCGGCCTCGGAATGGCGCTCCTGGCCTTCTCCGGCAACCCCGCCAACATGGCCATGTGCGCCGCGTGCTTCATCCGCGACATGGCGGGCTCCATGAAGCTGCAGACCACCGAGACGGTGCAGTACTTCCGCCCCGAGATCGTCGGCCTGGTTGTCGGCTCGTTCCTGATCGCCCTGGCCACGCGCGAGTATCGCTCCACGGCTGGTTCTTCTCCCATGACCCGATTCGTCCTGGGCTTCATCATGATGATCGGCGCCCTCATCTTCCTGGGCTGCCCGCTGCGCATGGTGCTGCGCATGGCCGCCGGCGACCTGAACGCTTGGGTCGGCCTCATCGGCTTCGTCCTGGGCGTTGCCACGGGCACGTTCTTCCTGAAGAAGGGCTACTCCCTGGGCCGCGAGCATGACACGAACAAGACAGCCGGCGCCGTTCTGCCCGTGCTGCTGATCATCGGCCTGTGCATCAGCGTCTTCGCCGGCGTGTTCGCCGTCAGCCAGGCCGGCCCGGGCTCCAAGCATGCCCCCGTGCTCATCGCCCTGGTGACCGCTCTCGTGATCGGCGCCCTGGCGCAGAAGGTCCGCATCTGCTTCGCCGGCTCCGTCCGCAACATCTTCCTCATGCGCGACTTCGACCTGATGCTGCCCATCGCCGGCCTGTTCGTGGTCATGGTGGTGTTCAACCTGGCCACTGGCGGCTTCAAGCTCAGCTTCGACGGCCAGCCCATCGCCCACTCCCAGCACCTGTGGAACATCCTGGGCCTGTACGCCGTGGGCTTTGGCGCCACGCTGGCCGGCGGCTGCCCGCTGCGCCAGATGACGCTGGCCGGCCAGGGCTCCTGCGATGCCGCCGTCACCTTCGTTGGCATGCTCATCGGCGCTGCCTTCGCCCACAACTTCGGCCTGGCGGGCGCTGCCGCCTCCGCTGCAACCGCCGAGAAGGCCGTCGTCCTGGGCGGCCCAAGCGTTGCGGGCCAGATCGTGCTCGTGTGCTGCATCGTGGTGCTGTTCGTCATCGCCATCGTGAACGTGCGCAAGCAGAAGAACGCCGCGTAGCGTATAAGCTGCAAGCGTATTTCCCCAGTTCATTTACCGAAAGGACTTCAAATGATCGAAGTTGACGCCCGTGGGCTTTCCTGCCCCGAACCGGTCATCCTGACCATGAACGCCATGAAAAAGGGCGGCTCCGAGCCCATCAAGGTGACGGTGAGCAACACCGTGGCGCGCGACAGCATCTGCTCGTTGGCGAAGAAGCGCAAGCGCACGGCGACGGCGCAGCGCGTCGGCGACGATTTCGTGATCGAGATCGCCTAACCCATGGCGCGGCGGAAGGTGAGGACGGCGGTGGCGTCGTTCCATACCACCACTGACGCGCTCGCCTTCAAGCAGGCGGCCGTAGGCGAGGGCTTTCGCGGCCGCCTTGCACCCATCCCGCGGCAGCTTTCGGCGGGATGCGGCATGGCGTGGCTCGAGCCCGAGGCTGCGGCTGAGCTGCTGGATTCGTTGGCGCAACGTAGCGGCATCGAGCTCGAGCAGGCTGTCGTGCTCGAGCTGTGACCCTCGCGTACCTATATAACACGTCGAAGGGGGCGTGCTTCCGTATGTGGAGGCACGCCTTTTTTGCGTTTGCGGCAAGCTCCTCACTTTGCCTCTTTTGGGGTCGCGCGCTGCGTCCGCCTTGCCGGGCTGCCGCCCGGCGTGGGGTGACCCTTACCTGCTCGCCGCTTTCGCGTCGGGGGCTGAGCCTGCCTTGCGCGGTCGCCGCCTTCCGAGTGCTCCTCTTGCACCCGCCTCCTTCGCCCAGCCGTCGAGCTTGCCCCGCCGTTGCGCGCCTGCCGTGGCGCGCCTGCGGCCGTTGGCGTACAATCGCTCGAAACGGCGGCATGCCGCGTTCGCAACCATGAAGAAGGGGGCATCATGCAGATCATCACCGATCAGGTTTACGAATTCTCCAAGGACAACAAGCCTTGCGCCACGGCCAAGCCCGGCGAGGTGCTGCAGTTCAACACGCAGGACTGCTTCAGCAACCGCATTCCCGACGAGAACACCACCATGGCCGACCTGGATTACACCTATGGCTTCGCCAATCCCGCCGCAGGCCCCGTCTACATCGAGGGTGCCGAGCCCGGCGACGTGCTCGTGGTCGACATCTACGAGGTGAAGGTGGCCGACGAGGGCACCATCGCCACCGACGACCACTGCGGCCCGCTGTTCGAGACCACCGGCTATCGCACCAAAAAGATCCCCATCAAGGACGGCATGGCCACGTTCAACCAGGTCAGCTTCCCGATCAACCCCATGATCGGCGTCATCGGCACCGCGCCCTCCGGCCCCGACGTCATCGACGGCTTCGTGGGCAGCCACGGCGGCAACATGGACAACAAGAAGATCCCCAAGGGCACGCGCCTGTACTTCCCCGTGCGCGTTCCCGGCGCGCTTCTGCAGATGGGCGACGTGCACGCCACCATGGGCGACGCCGAGCTGTGCGGCACCGGCATCGAGATCCCCGCTGAAATCACCGTTCGCGTGCAGCTGGTGAAGGATTTCGAGTTGAACTGGCCGGTGCTCGAGACCTTCGGCCCCGACGGCAAGTGGTACGTGAACTGCAGCGGCACCCACTACGAGCAGGCGCTCATGAACGGTTCGAAGGAGCTGCAGCGTCTGCTGATGCGCGTCACCGGTTGGGACGCCGTGGAAACCTACATGTACATGTCCGTGCAAAGCGACGTCGAGGTGAGCCAGGGCTGCGAGCCGTGCGAGGTCGACGTGTCGCTGCGCATTGGGACGCCGAAGCTGTCCGAGTTCCCCGTTCTGATCCCGCAGCCGTAGGCGCTGGCCGGTCGGCTCGCGGACGCGGTGATCGTTTGCGGCGGTAAGGCGCTTCCGGTCAAACGGCAAGATATGGCCGGATCGCAGCGCGCAATGTGCAAAATCCTACGCGCTCGCGCAACCGTTTATCGCCGGAAATCTACCGTTAGCCTTAGCGAGCGAACGTGAAATTGGACGGCAATGCCATTGCCGTAAACTTCAACATTTGATGAAAAAGACCCGGTTTCCCCAGGAAATCGGGTCTTTTTCGTGCCTTGCGCGCGTGCAAAGGCGTCTTTCAGCCCCAAAATGACGTACGGCATCGCTAGGAATTGCCATATTCTCCCTACTCCTGCGCTTTAACGTGCTAAAGTACGGGCTATTGCGTAGAGCCGGGAATCGCGCTCCTGGCCCTGCGCAATGCTTGTTTTCCCCTGCAAGAAAGAGAGGAAAGGGAAATGGCAGAGCAGAAAGCTCCGGCGAAGGGTAACGCCGGGGACAACATCGAGCAGTTCGGCTACAAGCAGGAGCTGCGCCGCGGGATGGGCCTTTGGGACGTGGTGATGTACGGCGTCCTGTTCATGGTCATCATCGCCCCGCAATCCATCTTCGGCTCCATCCAGCTGAACAGCCACGGCATGACGCCGCTGGTCTACATCATCGGCTTCGTGGCCATCATGTTCACCGCTATGAGCTACATGCGCATGTCCGGTCGCTTCCCGATCGCCGGCTCCGTGTACTCTTACGTGCAGCGCGGCATCAACCCGCACGTCGGCTTCATCGCCGGCTGGCTGATCCTGCTGGACTACATCCTGGTCCCGTCCCTGCTCATCGTCATGGTCATGAACTGGGGCGTCGCGTTGATTCCCAACAGCCCGGCGTGGCTGTGGGCCGTGGTCTTCATCGCCTTCAACACGTTCGTGAACATCCGCGGCATCCAGATGAGCCGCGGCGTTGACTGGGTCATCTTCGTCATCGAGGTTCTGGCCGTCATCGCGTTCATCGCGCTCGGCTGCAACTTCATCATGGGCGGCGGCGGCGCCGGCGCCTTCGTCCTCGACCCGATTTATCAGGAAGGCCAGGTCGACGCCCACTTCATCGCCGCCGGCATCTCGCTGGCCGCGCTTTCCTTCCTGGGCTTCGACGGCATGTCCACGCTGGCTGAGGAAACCCACGAGCCTGAGAAGAACATCGGCCGCGGCATCCTGATCGCCCTGTGCGCCATCATCGTCGTGTTCGTCGCCCAGACCTACATCGCCGCCATCGTGCAGCCTGACTGGGCCAACACCGATCCCGACATGGGCTTCTTCGACTCCGTCATGCTGGTGGGCGGCCCGGTCTTCTACAAGATCATGCTGATCATCAACATCATCGCCATCGGCATCGCCAACATCATGAACGCCCAGATGGCCTCCTCGCGCCTGCTGTTCTCCATGGGCCGCGACGGCGTTATTCCGAAGGTCTTCGGCAAGGTTCACCCGAAGTACCAGACCCCCTGGTTCTCCGCCGTGTTCCTGGGCGCGGTCACCCTGTGCCTGTCCATCCCCATGGGCGACAAGATGACCCAGCTGGCCGGCCTGGTGAACTTCGGCGCCCTGGCCTCGTTCATCCTGCTGAACTTCGCCGTGTTCCTGTTCTTCTTCATCCGCGAGAAGAAGCGCAACACCTTCGGCGACATCGTGAAGTACCTGATCTGCCCCTGGATAGGCATCGGCATCCTGGTGTACGTGTTCACCGGCTTCGAGACGATGACCTACATCGTCGGCATCGTGTGGCTGATCATCGGCCTGATCGTCGGTGCCGTGAAGTCGAAGGGCTTCAAGGAGGTCCCCGAGGCGTTCAAGCACCTCGAGGTGTAGCCGACATTTCGTTTGCGCGTGGGGCGGTTCGCCCGGCGCACGCGAAACGTTACAACATGGCAACGCCGTTTGCGCGAGCGGCGTTTGCGGAAGCCCTGCGGCGATTGCCGCGGGGCTTCTTGCTATACTGGGGATAAAGCCTGATGGGGAAGGGTCCGTGGCGCTTTCGCGCTGAGTCGCCTCAGCGGCCTGCGGAACACGTGCTACACGCGGGGATGCACGCGCGGTTGCCGGGGATGCGCGGCAGCGGCATAGCGTTCGATGTTCGTCGCAACGCGCTACGTCGCCTTGCCTTGCCAGGTTCAACCGGTGAAAGAAGGGGGTTGCAATGCTCTACGATGCCGTTATGGTCCCGTTCGACGGGTCCGATTCCGCTTGTGCAGCGCTTGACGAGGCCGTGCGCTTCGCGAAGGAGGACGCCGGGCTTGCACTGCATGTCGTCCAAATCGTCGACCTGGAGCGAACCGCCGTGGCCAAACTCGAGGCTCGCGGCGTGGATTTGACCGAAAGCGTCGTCCCCATGGGCATGCAAGAAGCCATGGAGGAGGCAACGGAGGAAGCGTCCGAACGCCTGCATGCGCAGGTCGACGGGGCGATCCGCCCGCTCATGAACGAGAAACGCGTCTGCCTGCTGCCCGAGGTGCACCCGGGCGACCAAATCGTGAAGTACGCGCAGGAGAACGGCTGCGGGCTCATCATCATGGGCAGCCGCGGTCTGGGCGCTCTGCGCGGCATGCTGGGCAGCGTCAGCAGCTATGTGCTGCGCGAGGCCCAGGTCCCCGTGCTGGTGGTGAAGGCCCCCGAAGACGAGGAATAAGTAGGCGGCGAAGCTGTGCGCCGAGGCGGTTCTCGGGTGCGACGGCCGCAGCGATAGGGAATGTGCCTGTGCGGCTCTCGAGGGCCGCAACACTAGGATGCAAGCCTGTGGAGAAACGGCGAATGCCCGCTCCTTCGCCCGAAAAGTTGCTTTTGCCCCTTGCGAAACGGCGGGCTCTTCGGTATAGTTCATATTCGCGCTTCGCAAGAAGCCGTGTGCCAACGTGGCTCAGCTGGTAGAGCAGCGCTCTCGTAAAGCGCAGGTCACCGGTTCGAATCCGGTCGTTGGCTCCACGAATGTACGCGGGCCGGGCAGCAATGTCCGGCCCGCTTTCTTTTTTCCGAAATCACTCCCAAACAAAAAAAGCGCGGCGCCGGCTCCCATGCGTTTCCCTCGCATAGGGCCAGCGCCGCGCTTTTGCGTTCGCTTGCAGGCTGGTGGGCGCTTCCGCGTCCGTTTGCGGGCTAGGCAACATACCCGCCCGCTCATGTTCGTCCTCAGCCGGGCCGCTTCCGCGCCTGCCTGCGCTCGGCGACCTGCCGCTACTTTGCTCCCAGCTTGTCGCACATGAAGGCGTTTGCGGCTTTCTCGGGCGCATCGTCAAGCGGCGTCAGCTCGATCAGGGATTGCCCGGTGCGCTTGGCGTTGCGCTCAAGCGCGCGGGCCAGCAGCCAGTCCGCGATCTGCGGGTTCTTCGCCAGAAGCGGGCCGTGCAGGTACGTGCCCAGCACGTTCTTGTAGCGCACGCCGTCCTGTTTGGTCTCCTCGTTGTTGCCCAGGCCCGTGTTCGAGACAACGGTGCCGAACGGCTCCACGCCCTCGTCGAGGTAGGTGCGGCCTGCGTGGTTTTCGTAGCCCACCACGGGCTCGTCGGCCAAAGGGCTGCGCAGCGCGATGTTGTTCACCAGTCGATCGCCCGAGGTGCCGGGGCGCCCCGTGGCCATGCCCACCAGGCCCAGGCCGGGCACCTTCTCGCCGTCCACCAGCCACTCGCGGCCCAGCATCTGGTAGCTGCCGCAAATGGCCAGCAGCGGGCCCATGTCCTGCACGTATGCGTCAAGCTGGTCGCGCATGGCCACGATGTCGGCGCTGGCCAGCTTCTGCTCGCGATCGGGGCTGCCGCCCATCATGATTAGGTCGACGCCGGAAAGGTCGATGGCGTCGCCGTGGTTCACGCGGCGAATCTCCACGGGGATGCCGCGCCATGTCAGGCGCTGCTGCAGCACGCGCACGTTGCCGCCGTCGCCGTACAGGTTCAGCAGGTCGGGGAACAGGTGCGCGATGACCACGGGGTGCTGGCCGTTCGCCGCATCTTCGCCGGCCGGCGCACTGCCGCCCTGCGTCCCGAAATCGCGCGGTGCGGGCGCCTCTCCCGCGGCAGGCTCGACTTCGCCGCCTGCGGCCACGGCTGCGTCCAGCGCGGCCTTGCACCCCGGCAGCGACGTGTAGTTCGCGATGATGTACGCGCTCACCTCGCGCGGCTGCTGCGCGATGCGATGCAGCAGGTCGTCGGCGTTGTCAACGGTTTGGGCGTCTATGCCGGCATACTTCAGGCGCACGGCCATGTCGCGCCCTCGGATGCCTCCGGCGTATGCCGTCAGCGGGCCCGCCTGCGCCAGCTCCTCGAAGTCGATGTCCCACAGCCACGACACGTCGCGCCCGTCGGCCTCCTTGTCGTTGATGAAGAAGGCCACCACCTTCGGCGCTTGGTCCTGCGCCACGATCTTGAGGTTCTGGTTGAAGCCGGTGGGGTTCTTCGCCAGGTTCAGCAGGACGCGGCGGCCGGCAAGGTCGTAGGTCTGCAGGCGTCCGTTTTGCGGGTCGAACGCGTCGATGGCCTTCTGTAGCGCCACGTTCGTGCATCCCAGCAAGCTTGCGGCAACGCTCACGGCGGCAGGGTTGTACACCATGTAGGCGCCGCTGAAGCGGGCGCTCACCGAGAACGCCCCTTCGCGCCCGGCATCGCCGGCGCCGGGCTTGGCAAGCGAGAACGCCAGCCCGTTAACTCCCAGCTGCACATTTTCGGCGGCGAAATCCAGCGCAGGGCGCGCGAAGCCGCAGTTCGGGCAACGCCATTCGCCCAGCTGCCCGTATTGTCGCCAGTCGTATTCGAACATGGTGGAGCAGCGCTGGCACATGGTGGCGTCGGAGACGGTGTTTTGCGCCAAGCCCATGCTCTCGGCCACGCCGAAGGCGATGGAGCGCGTGCCCTCGCGGCCCGGCAGCTGCCCGGCGCGGTC
Organism: uncultured Senegalimassilia sp.; assembly: GCA_937925385.1. Lineage (GTDB taxonomy): Bacteria > Actinomycetota > Coriobacteriia > Coriobacteriales > Eggerthellaceae > Senegalimassilia. Next base: position 2,300 of record CALEWN010000101.1, on the reverse strand, counting down.
GGCGATGGACGCGCACAGCGGGTCGTCGGCGTTGTATACCAGCACGGTTTCAGGCGAGCTGCCCAGCGCCTTGACGATGCTGTCCTGGATGCGATCGATCTCGCCGCAGCGATCAAGCTGGTCGCGGAACAGGTTGAGCAGCACCACGTAGTTCGCGCGCAGCTGCGGCAGAATCTTCGCCAGCCACAGCTCGTCGCACTCGAACACGCCCCAGTCGGCCTTGTCGGCGTGCAGCAACGCCGTGGACACGCCCGAATCCAGGTTCGCGCCCGTGCGGTTGCAGACGACCCGCTGGCCCGACGCTTCAAGCACATCGGCAAGCAGGTTGGAAACGGTGGTCTTGCCGTTGGTCCCCACCACGCACACGCTGCCGCGATCGAGCTTGCCGCGCAGATGCGCGATAAGCTGCGGGTCCACGTACAGGGCCATCTTGCCCGGGAAGTTTGCGGCGGGGCGGTGGAACACGTTTTTCAAGCCCCAAGTTGAGACGCCGCTGACGGCGCGGGCGGCGGTGAATCTCAATCCCATGGTTTCCTCGCTTACCTTCGTAAATGCATGCGCCCAGTATATCCCGCGCTCGGGCAGCCGCCGCACATCGCTGCCTTTCAACGTTAAAACACGAGAAACTTTCCCTATGGTTCCGCATGGTGAAATCGGGTTTTGCTATAGTGGATTTTTGCGCGATTGCATAAGGATTTCGCGCGCTTTGGAGAAAGAAGGACCCGTGGAAAACAATGTAACCGAGGCGGTGGGATATGGATACTAGCCAGATCATTTCCGTCGCCATCTTCGTGGTGGCCATGATCGCCATCATGACCGAGAAGGTGCATCGCGCGCTTGTTGCCATCACCGGTGCCATGTTGCTGCTCATCCTGCACATCATGCCGTTCGAAACGGCTATCGGGCACATCGACTTCAACACGCTCGGCGTGCTGTTCGGCATGATGCTGTTCGTGGCCGTGGTGAAGCAGTCGGGCGTGTTCGAGTTTTTGGCCATCAAGTGCGCGCGCGTGGCGAAGGGCAACCCTTGGACCATCATGGTGCTGTTCGTGCTGCTCACGGCCGTGCTGTCCGCCTTCCTGGACAACGTTACCACCGTGCTGCTCATCGGCCCCATGACCATCACCGTGTGCCGCCTGCTCGACATCGACCCGGTGCCGTTCGTCATGACGCAGCTCCTGGCATCTAACATCGGCGGCACGGCAACGCTCATCGGCGACCCGCCCAACATCATGATCGGCTCTGCCGCGGGTTACACCTTCGCCGACTTCATCGCCTACGATGCGCCTGCGGTCATCATCATCCTGGCTGCCGTCATCGGCCTGTTCTACGTCATGTACGGCCGTAAGATCTCGGCAAACGAGGAGCACCGTAAGGCCATCATGGAGCTCGACGAGAACGACTACATCAAGGACCGCCGCCTGCTGCACATCAGCGTCGCCATGGTCGTCCTCGTGGTCGTCGGCTTCATGACCCACGGCGCGCTCGGCTTGGAGTCCTGCGTCATCGCGCTTGCCGCCGCCGGCTTGATCCTGCTCATCTCCGGTGAAAGCATCGAAGAGGCGCTGCACGGCGTCGAATGGACCACGCTGTGCTTCTTCGCCGGCCTGTTCATCATCGTCGGCGCCATGTCCGAAACGGGCGTCATCGGCATGCTGGCGCAGGGCCTTATCGACGTCACGGGCGGCAACCTCATGATCACCATGCTGGCGGTGCTGTTCGGCTCGGCCGTCATCTCCAGCTTCCTGGACAACATCCCGTTCGTGGCAACCATGATCCCCATCATCCTGACGCTCGAGGCCGACGGCCTCGACGGCACGGCCCTGTGGTGGGCGCTGTCCTTGGGCGCTTGCCTGGGCGGCAACGGCACGCTCATCGGCGCATCCGCCAACGTGGTGCTGTCCGATATCAGCAAGAAGTTCGGGCATGAGATCACCTTCATGCAGTTCTTCAAACGCGGTTTCCCGATCATGTTGTTCACGGTGGCCATCGCCGCCATCTACATGGTCATCCGCTTCCCGGGCGGTTAAGCGCTTCCGCCGGCCTACCGGCCGGTGAACTGCCCGACGCCGCAGGGCCCTTTGGCACCCGGTCTTCGCCTTCAGCTTCGGCGGCATGGTTCAAAGGCCTATGCCGCCTTGCTTCAGGCGGATTCCGGGCACCGCAGGGCTCGCTGACTTTGGCGGCGTCTCTGAGATTTCCCGCCCCGAAGGCCTGGAACGCGAAATGCGTTCCAGGCCTTTCTTTAATGACTTCAGTCTGGCGCGCGCGTAGCCGCGCCAAGTAAACCGCCCGCTATG
>CALEWN010000100.1 GCA_937925385.1 uncultured Senegalimassilia sp. | reverse complement strand
CGGTGACCTGGCCGTCCTCGATGGTCACGAGCGTGAACCAGGGCGTATGGCCGAAGTGTCCGCTGCGGGTGCTCGTCAGGCCTTCGCCGGTTTCGCTGGGGATTGCAACTTTCATGGTATCGCCTTTCTACGACGTATGCGTCGGGGCTGTTGCTCCGTTCGCTTCTCCTGCAGATAACTCTAGCACAGCGATACTCGGGTCCGTGAAGTTTTTTGATACTCTCCAAGTAGCATATTGGTAGGAATAATCGACTTGCTCGGGCGCTATAATACCGGTATGGAGAAAACCCCGAACACATCGCCTGCCATCGCCGTGAGCGCCTGCCTGCTGGGCAGGCCGTGTCGTTACGACGGGTCCTCAAAGCCTGACGACGCCGTTATGCGGCTTGCTCGATGCTGTAAGCTCGTTCCCATATGCCCTGAAGTTGCGGGAGGCCTTTGCGTGCCGCATCCGCCGTGCGAGATCGTCGCCGGGTCCTGCCCGGTGCGCGTCGTCGATGCGAACGGGGAAGATGTTACGCAGGCCTTCCATCTTGGCGCAAGCCGCTGCCTGGAACAGCTGCGCGACGCCGATTGCCGGGTGGCGGTGCTCAAGTCGAAAAGCCCTTCATGCGGAAACGGGTTGGTCTACGACGGGAGCTTCACGGGCGCGCTCGTGCCGGGGCGGGGCGTTGCCGCGCAGCTGTTCTGCGACGCGGGCGTCACGGTGCTCGATGAATCACAGGTCCATAAGCTGGATGTAGCGCTCGGGGCCCTGCGCGACCGCAAGGCCGCTGACTCGTAAGGGCGGCCTCGTCTCCTTGTGCATGCCGTGGGGTGCCGTCTGCCGCGGCGGCTTGCCCGCCGGCGGGGTGTATACTTCCCTAAACGAACGAGGCGGTGCCCTGCGCGCCGCGTGAATATGAAAGGAATCGGCATGCTGGTAACCAACCTTGCTCATGCGAACGGAAACGACTATCTCAACCAGCGCTTCGCCAAGGCCTATGCGTTCCTCGCGCAGGACGGCCTGGAGGCCCTGCCGCTCGGCCGCAACGAAATCGACGGAGACGACGTGTTCGCCAATGTACAGGAATACGATACCGTCGCCGCCGCGGAGAAGCAGATGGAGGCGCACCGCGGCTATTACGACGTGCAGTTCGTCGTTTCCGGCCAGGAGCTTCTGCAGTACGCCCAGCTCGACGGGCTGGCCGAGTGCCAGCCTTTCGACGAGGGGAACGACTTCGGTCTGTACGAGACGCCCGAGCAGTGCACGAACGTTGTGCTGCGCGCCGGCGACCTGGCCGTCCTCGCGCCCGAAGATGCGCACAAGCCCGGCTGCACGCTCGGCTCCGAGCCTTGCCATGTGCGCAAGATCGTCGTGAAGGTCCGCGCGTAACAACCTCCTCCAATAAAGGAAGCACATGAACAAGCAAGATCGCAAATATCTCAAGCGTCTGCTCGAGACCCCTTCGCCCACAGGCTGCGAACAGCGCATCGCCGCTATAGTTCGCGAGCGTATGGAGGGCGTTGCCGACCAGGTCACCACAGACGTCATGGGTTCGGTCCATGCTCGCCTTGCGGGCAGGGGCTCCGCGCCGTCGCTCATGCTGGCCGCCCACATGGACGAGATCGGCTTGATGGTGGTCAACGTCTCCGATGACGGGTTCTTGTCGGTCGCCGCCATCGGTGGCGTCGATGCCGCCATTCTGCCGGGGCTTCGTGTGGACGTGCATGCCACCGGTGTTGAGCATCCTTTGCGCGGCATCGTCGGCCGCAAGCCCATCCACCTTATCTCCGCTGGCGAGCGTGACAAGGTCACGCCCCTGTCCGACCTGGTCATCGACATGGGCCTTCCCGCCAAGAAAGTCAAGCGCCTGGTGAAGGTGGGCGACGTCATCACGTTCGGCGTGGGCTTCGAGCGCTTTGGAAAGAACATGGGCGTTTCGCGCGCCTTCGACGACAAATGCGGCGTGTGGGTCATCACGCGCGTGCTCGAGGAGCTGGCGGCCGGCGGCGGTTGCGCGGGCGATGTCACCTGCGCATGCACGGTGCAGGAGGAGATCGGCACCCGCGGCGCCATCACCTCGGCGTTCGGCGTGAGCCCCGATGTTGCCGTGGCCTTCGACGTCACGCACGCCACCGACTATCCGGGCATCAGCCATGCCAAGTTCGGCGACATCAAATGCGGCGGCGGCCCGGTCATCGGCCGTGGGCCCAACGTCAACCCGCAGGTGTTCGACCGTCTTGTCAAGGCTGCCAAGGCGGCGGGCATCCCGTATCAGGTAGAGGCGTTGCCCGGCCATTCCGGTACCGACGCCTGGCCCATCCAGGTCAGCCGTGCCGGCATCCCCACGGGCTTGGTGTCCGTGCCGCTTCGCTATATGCATACGCCTACGGAGGTCATCTGCCTGGACGACCTTGAAGCAACCGTGGCCCTGTTCGTGCAGTTTGCGCGCGATTTGGAATCCGGCGGCTCGTTCGTGCCCATGGCGGGTTGCGGTTCGGTGTCGCTCGATGCCTGCTCCGCCCGCGCGGCGCAGGGGGAGTAGCATCATGAAAAAGCAATCCCAAGACATCGCGCGCAACCGCAAGGCGCTGCACGATTACGAGGTTCTCGAAACCTACGAGGCCGGCATCGCCCTGACCGGCACCGAGGTGCGCTCGTTGCGCGACAACCATTGCCAGCTCACCGACTGCTTCGCTCTCATCCGCCACGGCGAGGTGTGGTTGCATGGCGTCCACATCCCCCCGTACGCCTTCGGCAACATCGCGAACCCCGATCCGGACCGCAAGCGAAAGCTGCTGCTGCACAAAAACCAGATCCGCAAACTGGAGCAGCAGACCAAGGAGAAGGGCATGGCGCTCGTGCCGTTGAAGATGTACTTCAATAAAAGCTCGCTGGTGAAGGTCGAGCTGGCGGTGTGCCGCGGCAAGAAGAACTACGACAAGCGCGCTGCTATGGCCGAGCGCGACTCGAAGCGCGAGATCGAACGCGCGTTGAAGGAAAGGAGCCGTCGATGAGCGATCAGGAAGCCCTGGAGGCCGAAGAGCAGGTTTCGGAGCATGCTGCGGAAGAGGATTCCCAGGCCGATAAGGCGTCTGCTGCCGATGAGGACCTTGAGGTCGTCGAACTCGAGCTTTCCGATGATGATATCGTGCGCTACCTTGAAGACGAGCAGGGCAGGCGCATCGGCTTCGTCATCATGGAAGACGGCGAAGAGGCCGAGTACCTTTATGTCGAGGACGACGAGGACGAGCAAGCCGACAGCGATGTCGTTGACGATGGAAGCCTGGGCATCACACGCGATGGCGTGCAGCAGGCAACTGACGACATGAACGCCATCTTCAAGGACGGCGTGAAAATGGCGGCGGAATTCAAGGGCGCGTTCGATGACATCAAAAGCGCATTGGACTTCAGCTCGCTTTTGAAGTAAGATTATTTATCCGTTCGGCGGCTTGCCGCCGTGCACTTTGACAAGGTGGACCGCAGCGTCCCGACTCGGCTGCAAAGCCGGCATACGGGGGCGACTGGTTTCGACATGGTACGTTTGAACTGAGGAGCAGGTCGTGGTCTCCTCGCCACGTTAAACAGGGGTA
>CALEWN010000099.1 GCA_937925385.1 uncultured Senegalimassilia sp. | reverse complement strand
CGCGCCTACCATGCGCCCCGATCAGATCATCGTTGTGAACATCTCGGGCCGCGGCGACAAGGACTGCGCCGCCATCGCCCGCTACCGTGGGGAGGATATCCATGAATAACGTAACGAACGAAGTGAATGCCGCTGCAACGCCCGCATCCGACATCGCGCGGGCCTTCGCGAGCGGGAAGGCCTTCATCCCCTTCTTGACCTGCGGAGACCCCGATCTTGCAACATCGGAGGAGCTCATCGCGGCCATGGCCGAAGCGGGCGCGGGCCTTATCGAGCTGGGCATCCCGTTCTCCGACCCCACCGCCGAGGGCCCCGTCATCCAGGAGGCAAACCTTCGCGCGTTGGCCAACGGCGTGACCACTGACGACGTGTTCGCTCTCATCGAACGCGTGCGCACGCGCACCGACGTGCCGCTTGCCATCATGACCTACGCCAACGTCGTATATGGGTACGGAATCGAACGCTTTTGCGGGCGGATGGCGCAAAACAACGTCGGCGCGCTTATCCTGCCCGATGCGCCCTTCGAGGAGAAAGCGGAGTTCGCAGAACCATGCCGCGCCGCCGGCGTCGCGCTCATAAGCATAGTGGCGCCGACATCGGCGAGCCGCGTGCAGATGATTGCCCGTGAAGCAGAAGGATTCATGTACTGCGTCAGCAGCCTGGGCGTGACCGGCGTGCGCTCAAGCCTGGGAAATAGCGCCGCCGACTTGGTGAAACAGGTGCATGAGGCTAATCCGGCGATCCCCTGCGCCATCGGCTTCGGCATATCGACGCCCGAGCAGGCCCGCAATATGGCCGCCTTTGCCGACGGGGCCATCGTCGGCAGCGCCATCGTACGCATCATCGCCGAGCACGGCAAAGCCAGCGTGGAGCCCGTACGCACCTTCGTGAAGGATATGGTGAATGCGGTGAAAGAAGCGTAAACGCAAAAGTGGGCGGGGATGCAACGCTCCCCGCCCACTCGATGTCGGTTAACGGCTACGATGTCGTGCCCATATCGCAGCTGCCAGCGCGGCAATGGCAACGATAGCCAACGGGAGAATGGGCGCGCTATCGCCGGTTCCCGAGGAAAAGCCGCCAGCGCCCTTGAAGCCATCAGGCTTCTCGGAATCAGGCTTTTCCGTATCGCCAGGGTCCTTAGGGTCGCCAGAATCGCCGGGCTCCTCGGAATCGTCCGGCTCTTCAGAATCAGGGGCGACGTCCAAGGCGTCGGATATCGCGTAGCCGACGCGCGTATGCGGGTCGCCGGGCTCTTCGCCTTCTCGCGCAACAACGCCATCAGCACCCGACGCCGCGACAGCCCCGTCGCCCTCCGCGCCATCCGCGGGCGGAGCCCCGACGCCCGTGGCGTTGCCGAACCGGGAGCTGTCCCAGCCCAGCGCCACCCAGCGCCCGTCAACCCAACCACCGGTCGAGTTCCCGACGAAATCATACGACCCTGCCGCGTTCAGCGAGGAATCGAACAGATGCGTCTCCTGCGGCTCGAACGCGCCCTTGTTCCCTATCGCGATGCGCGTTGCCGCCACGGCCCCCTGCTCACCGACGACCAAATCCGTATACGTCG
>CALEWN010000098.1 GCA_937925385.1 uncultured Senegalimassilia sp. | reverse complement strand
CTATTCAGCTGCAGACTGCAGTCGATATCGCTCGTGCTGCTAATCGTCGTCCGCTCTCCCTTGCATTCGACGAGATTGCAAATGGCGATGTTTCTTTTGCCGAAGATTCGATCGACGCAGCGAATCACTAGTCTTTATCACAACCAACGCAGAAGCTTGGGTCTTGGCAGTGTGCCAAACCCAGGCTTTTTTGTATGTTAGCCCCCATTTTGCAAAGGAATCCCATGTCTGAACAGCGTGTTTGTCTTGTTCACTACCACGAGATCGGTCTTAAAGGTAAGAATCGCGCTCACTTCGAGAAGCAGCTCATCACCAACATCAAAGCGGTACTGGGCGATGCGCCGGTTGCGCGCATCAAGCGTATCTCGGGCAGGATCTGCTTGTTCGAAGAGGAAGGCGCAACCTATGAACAGTCGTGTGAGCTCGTCGATCTGATCGCGGGTATCCCTGGCGTAGCACGCGTTTCGTGCGGATATCGCTGCGAGCAGGATCTTGAGGTCATGTATGAAACGGCTATCAAGGCGCTCTCCGATGTTCCCTCATTCGAGACCTTCAAAGTCCAAGCGCGGCGCAATCACACCGATTTCGAGATCGATTCCATGCAGCTCAATCAGCTGGTGGGTGCGGTGCTTTGTCGTTCGTTCCAAGATAAGAAAGTGCTCATGAAGAACCCCGATGTGGAAGTGCGTGTCGAGGTCATCCAGGGGCATTGCTATATCTACGCACACAGCGTTCAAGGAGTGGGTGGCTTGCCTGTTGGCAGCGCTGGCAAGGTGGTCACGCTCATGTCTTCGGGCATCGATTCTCCCGTTGCAACGTGGCGCATCGCGCGTCGTGGTGCGGTGCCTGTGGGTGTTCATTTCTCTGGTCGGCCAGAGACGCTCGATACGAGCGAGTATTTGGTCGACGATATCGCACACGTGCTCGAGCGCACGGGCTGCTTCGCACGACTCTATGTGGTGCCGATCGGAGAATACCAGCGCAGGATCGCTGAGCTTTCGCCCGCTTCCTTGCGCATCGTGCTCTACCGTCGCTTCATGTATATGATCGCTGAGCGCATTGCGCTCATGGAAGGAGCGAAGGCGCTGGTCACTGGCGAGAGCTTGGGACAGGTTGCCTCGCAGACGCTTGAGAACATCCAGTGCACGAATGCTGCGGTCTCGCTTCCAGTGCTGCGTCCGCTCATCGGTTCTGACAAGGTGGAGATCATCTCTGAGGCGGAGCGCATCGGCACGTTCGAGATATCGTCTCAAGACGCGCCTGATTGCTGCACGCTCTATATGCCGCGCAATCCTGAAACGCACGCTAAGCTCCCCGTGGTGCTCAAGGCAAACCGCGTGTTCAAATACACCATCAATCCCGATAAGGATGGCGGCATCAACTTCAGCCCCAACCGTTTGATGGGCGCTGCGGAACCCGGTGAAACCTGGACTTTCCGCCTTTATGTGATGACCAACGATGGCAAGTACGTTGAAACCACGCTGGATGTGACAAAGCCCGCTGAGGAAGCTACACCCGCGCCTGCAGAAACGGAGGCACCTGCAGAAACGCCTGCGGGGTCGCCCGAGGCAACGGAAGAACCTGCGGCGCCGGCTGCGGCCGAGGAGAGCGGCAGCGGCAGCGTCGTGGTGATCGTGATCGTGGCAATTGTCGTACTTCTAGCTGCGGCATATCTGATTTTCCGTAAAAAGAAGAACAGCTAAACCGCTGTAAAACCGGCCGCCCGGCATGAAACGGGCGGCTATTTTTATGTGCTTCTCTTTGCTTTTTGGCGTTTGTGCGATATAATAGGAAACTGGTTATGAATGGTTTGCGGGCATATGCCCGCATGGAAATAGGAGGCCTCGATGATCGAGATCGACAATGTATCCTATCGCTATGAGGACGCGAAACGCGCTGCACTTTCCGATGTAACGCTCAATATCCCCAAAGGGGAGTTCCTTGCGATTGTAGGGCATAACGGCAGCGGGAAATCCACGCTCGCCAAACATTTAAATGCACTGCTTTTGCCAACGGAAGGCGCGGTTCGTGTTGCGGGGATGGATACGAAAAATGAGGAAAATACGCTGAGCATCCGCCAGAAAGTCGGCATAGTGTTCCAGAATCCCGACAATCAGCTCGTGACGACTGTCGTGGAAGAGGACGTGGCGTTCGGGCCGGAAAACCTTGGCGTGCCGGGCCCGGAGATCCGCAAACGGGTGGATACGGCGCTCGCCGCAGTGGGCATGGAGCAATATGCCACGCGTGCACCGCATATGCTTTCCGGCGGGCAGAAGCAGCGCATTGCCATAGCGGGGATGCTGGCGATGCAGCCGGAGGTGCTGGTGCTCGATGAAGCAACGGCAATGCTGGATCCCCGTGGCCGGCGCGAGATCCTCTCTATCGTTTCGAGGCTGCACCGGGAAAAGGGCATCACCGTTGTGATGATCACGCAATATATGGAAGAAGCGACCATAGCAGACCGCGTTGCTGTGATGGCGGACGGCAAGCTGCTCCTGGAGGGCCCGCCGCGGGAGGTATTTAGGCGAACCGCGTTGCTGCGGCAGCACAGGCTGGACATCCCTGCGATGACGGAACTGAAAGAGCGGCTCAATGCGCATGGCGCGGGGCTACCGGAAGATATTTTGACCGTGGAGGATATGGCGGACGCAATATGCCAATCGTTGTTGAAAAATTGATCCATGCCTATATGGAGGGCAGCTGGCTTGCGCACGATGCGCTCAAGGATATTACCTTGACTGTAAAGGATGGAGAATTCCTGGGGCTCATCGGCCACACAGGCAGCGGGAAATCCACGTTTGTGCAGCATTTGAACGGCCTTTTGCAGCCGAGCTCCGGCAAGGTCGTGGTGGATGGCTTTGACATGGCCGATAAAAAGCAGCGCATGCAGGGCAGGCGGCTTGTGGGCATGGTGTTCCAATATCCGGAGTACCAGCTGTTTGAAGAAACCGTGGCAAAGGATATTGCCTTTGGCGTTAAAAACATGGGCGTTTCCGAAGCGGAGGCCATGGAGCGGGCGGATGAAGCGATGGCGCTTGTGGGCCTTGCTCCCGAGCGCTTCCGCGATAAATCCCCGTTTGAGCTTTCCGGCGGGGAAAAGCGCCGCGCAGCCTTAGCGGGCATTATCGTGATGCGGCCCAAATATCTTGTGCTGGATGAACCCATGGCCGGCCTTGACCCGCTTGGCCGGCGCGATATCCTCGATACCATCGACAATTTGCGCGCAACGCTTGGCTGCGCCGTTGTGATGGTATCCCATTCGATGGACGACATGGCGGATCGCGCGGAGCG
>CALEWN010000097.1 GCA_937925385.1 uncultured Senegalimassilia sp. | reverse complement strand
GACGGTCGACGCCATCAACCGTACGCATGCTAACGGCGGCCGTGTGATCGCCGTGGGCACCACCAGTGTGCGCAGCCTGGAAAGCGCTTGGGACCCGTCGGCCGAGGGCGGGGCCGGCGCCATCACCGCGCGCGATCGCGATGCCACCAGCCTGTATCTGCTGCCGGGCAGCACGTTCCATGTGGTGGACGCCCTGGTCACGAACTTCCATGTGCCGCGCAGCACGCTCATGATGCTGGTCAGCGCGTTCAGCACCCGCGAGAACATCATGAACGCCTATCAGCACGCCATCGCGGAGCGCTACCGCATGCTGTCGTTCGGTGACGCCATGTTCATCTGCTAGCATCCGCTTAAGAGGGAAGAGGCTAGCGAAAGGATTATCCTTTCGCTAGCTACTTTGCATGTATGGATGCGCTGGTTGCTGCTATTTCCCCTGTTCGCGCAGGGCTTTTAGGATAGCGCGTTTGCGTGCCTGCTTTTTGTCGTAGGCAGCGCGCTCGGCTTTGTGGGCTGCGCGTGCGGCTTCCTCGGCGGCGCGCTCGTCGGCGTGGGCTGCGCGTTCGGCGGCTTTTGCGGCGGCGCGCTGCTCCTTGCGCTCGGCGCGTTCGGCGGCCGCTTCCAGGTCGCTGATGCGGCAGCCGCAGAAGTTCTGCCGGTACATTCCCAGTTCGCGGCTTTCGCGTGTGGCCTCGTCATAGTAGGGTCGGAAGTCCTCGAACACGGGCGCGACCCCGGCTTGTGCCGCTGCGCGCTCTACTTCCTCGCGGATGACCTGCGTATATTGGTAGGGGCTCACCGAAAGCGTGGTGCCGATGCCCTCGAAGCCTCGTTCCGCGGCTACTCGAGCGGTTTCCTCAAGGCGAAGGCGGTAGCAGGCACGGCAGCGAGCTTCCCTGCGTGCGGGGTCGACCGACAGTACGGCGGCGCGAGGTGCGGTGCCTTTGCCGGCGCGCTCGTCTTCCGCGCAAGTCTCCGCGCGTGCCCGCTCGACTTCGGCAATCGCCGCATCCCCGATGCGGCCGGCACATGCTTCCCACGTGGCCGGGTCGTACGGGCCTTCCAGCACTTCGAACCCCGCATCCGCGGCCCACGCGCGCAGCGTTGCCAGCCGGTGCTCGTATTCCTCGGCGGGGTGGATGTTCGAGTTCGCGTAGTAAATGGTGATGTCGTGCCCCGCGGCCTTCAACAGGCGCGTCGGCTCGAGCGAGCACGGCCCGCAGCACGCATGCAGCAACAACTTCATTCGCGAACTCCTTTTTCGATGGGCATTTCGCCGCCGGCGCGGCGCTTCCCCTATACTACCACGCAGGCAAAAACTATCCCCACCTGCGGCAATCTGCAGAAAGGTATGATATATGGAGAAACGAACCTTCCGCGCCGTCTTCTTCGACCTTGACGGCACGCTGCTGCCCATGGACGTCGACGTCTTCATGAAGAGCTACTTCCGTGCGCTCGGCAGTTACGTCGCGCACATGGGCATCGCCCTCGACCAGTTCATGGCCGGCATGAAGCGCGGCATCACCGCCATGGCCACCAATGATTCCGGCCACGCGAACGCCGAGTCGTTCTGGCCCGAGTTCCTGTCCTGCATCGACCTGCCCGAGGGGCTTACCGCAGACGCGCTGCAGGCCGCCATCGGCGACTTCTATGAGAACGAGTTCGGCGAGCTGGGCGCCGATGTTCAACCGAATCCCGCCGCCGCGCGCGCCATCGAGGCGCTTGCCGCCAAGGGCTATCCGCTGGTGCTGGCCACCATGCCGATGTTCCCTCGCCGCGCCGTGGAGTGGCGCTTGCGCTGGGCAGGCATCGACCCGGAGATGTTCTCGCGCATCACCACGTTCGAGAACTCCACCGCCGTCAAGCCCAAGCCCGACTACTATGCGGAGAACTTTGCCGCTGCGGGCGTCGAAGGCCGCGATGTGCTCATGGTCGGCAACAACACCAAGGAGGACCTGGCCGCATGCCAGCTGGGCTGCGAGGGCTTCCTGGTCACCGATTTCCTGATCGACCCCGTCGGCTTCGAGGTGTTCAGCGTGCGCCACGGGTCTATGGAGAAGTTCGCGGACTGGGTGGATTCCCTGCCCGAATGCGCCGATCCGGCGCAGGGCGTCAGCGACGCCATCGTGCCCGCCGCCGCGCGCGAGCGCGTGCTTGCGGCGTGCGGTATCGCCGACGGCCAGGCCGGCGGCGCGAAAACGCTCGAGGAGGCGGGCCGCTCCGGCGGCACCGATTTCGTCATCAACGGGATGGAGGATTAGCCCATGGCCCTGTTCGACTGCACCATCGAGGCCACCAGCGGCCACGCCCGCGCGCTTTCGTACGAAACCGCGCACGGCACCTTCCATACCCCCATGTTCATGCCCGTCGGCACATCGGCCACGGTCAAGGGCATCACGGTCGATCAGCTTCACCAGCTGAACAGCCAGGTGGTGCTTGCGAACACTTACCACCTGTCCATGCGCCCCGGCGCCGACTTGGTGGAAGAGGCCGGCGGTGTGCACAAGTTTATGAACTACGACGGCCCCATGCTCACCGACTCGGGCGGATTCCAGGTGTTCTCCCTGGCTGACACGCTCAAGCTCGACGCCGACGGCCTGACCTTCCGCAGCATCTACGACGGAAGCTATGTGCGCTGGACGCCCGAGTCCAATATGCGCATCCAGGAGCAGATCGGCGCCGACATCGCCATGCAGCTCGATCAGTGCACGCCGTACCCGGCCGAGCGCAGCTTCGTGGCCAACGCCGTGGACCTGTCGGCGAACTGGGCGCGCCGCTGCCTGGCGGCGCACAAGCGCCCCGATCAGACGCTGTTCGGCATCGTGCAGGGCGGCATGGAGCTTGACCTGCGCCTGGAGAGCATCCGCCGCCTGCGCGAGATTGAGGACGAGAGCCTGGCAGCGGGTGGTCGCCGCTTCGGCGGCTTCGGCATCGGCGGCTATTCGGTGGGCGAAGACCATGAGACCATGTTCGAGACGCTCGGCCAGGTGGCACGCGCCCTGCCCGAGGACCGTCCGCGCTACCTGATGGGCGTGGGCAATCCCACCACGCTCGTGCGCGCCGTGCGCGAGGGCGTCGACATGTTCGACTGCGTGCTGCCCACCCGCACCGCGCGCATGGGCACGGCGTTCTCCAGCACGGGGCGCATGAACATGCGCAACGCGAAGTACACGCGCGATTTCACGCCGCTCGACCACAGCTGCACCTGCCCGACGTGCCAGAACTACACGCGAGCCTATCTGCGCCACTTGGTGAAGCAGAACGAGATGCTCGGCGCCATCCTGCTGTCGGTGCACAACCTGCACTTCCTGCTCGACCTCATGCGCCGCGCCCGCGAGGCCGTGCTGGCTGGTGAGTACGAGCAGTTCTACGAGGAATGGATGAACAGCCCGGCCGCTAAGGATTACTAATATAGGACTCGGGCGGATTCCCGCTCCTTGGTGCTTTCGTATTCTCCTCGATTGTGGGAAAATAAGTAAGTTAGGGTTTATATGGCGGCAATCGCAGCCGCCACGTAAAGGGACGGCCCGACGGGGCCGTCCTGTGGTTTACAAGGCTAGGAGAAGCTCGCATGGCGAAAGCGCAAAACGCCAAGGCCAAGAAGAAGGGCGGCAACGCCAACCGCCGCAACGTATGGCTGTTGGTGCTGACCACCGTCTTGGTGCTGGGGTCCATCTTCATGTTCACCCCTCCGCAGGACAAGATCAACCAGGGCCTGGACATCCAAGGCGGCCTGTCGGTGGTGCTGTCGGCGAAAAGCACCGACGGCGATGCCGTGACCTCCGAGGATATGGAGAAGTCGCGTGCCATCATCGAGCAGCGCGTCAACGCGCTCGGCGCCTCCGAGGCCGTGGTGCAGCTGCAGGGCTCCGACCAGATCCTCGTGCAGATCCCCGGCCTTTCCGATACGGAAACGGCGCTGTCCACCATCGGCAAAACCGGCAAGCTGGAGTTCGCCCGCTTGGATTCGTTCACCGATGAGGACGTCAAGACCAAGATCGAGAACGGCCAGTACGGTTCCAGCGGTACCATCACTGATGATTTCGGCAACACGCTGCCTTCCGGCAAGACCGAACATCTGACGGTGGAGGAGGGCACGTACACGCCGCTGATCACCGGCAGCAACATCACGAAGGTTGACATCGGCCGCGCCTCCGAGACCGGCACCGATTACTCGGTCAACATCTCCCTTGATTCCGAGGGAACGAAGGCGTTCGCCGATGCCACGAAGGACCTGGCAAGCACCAAGGGCAAGATCGTCATCATCCTTGACGGCGAAGTGCAGTCCGCGCCGGCCGTGCAGTCCGAGATCACCGGCGGCCAGGTATCCATCACCGGCGGCTACGACAAGGAAGAGGCTTCCTCCATGGAGACGGTGCTCGAGTCCGGCTCGCTGCCCGTGAGCTTCGAGTACGCGCAGTCCCAGGTGGTCGGCCCGACGCTCGGCCAGGATGCGCTGACCTCCGGCGTGTTGGTTGCCGCCATCGGCCTTGCGCTGGTCATGCTGTATCTGCTGGTGTTCTACCAGGGTTTGGGCCTGATTACCGCGGCAGCCATGGCTGTGTTCGCCGTGCTGTACCTGGGCATTCTGGCCCTGCTTTCGCACTTCGGTCTGTTCAGCCTTTCCATGGCCGGCATCGCCGGCGTCGTGCTGACCATCGGCATGGCGGCCGACTCCTCTATCCTCACCCTTGAGCGCTTCCGCGAGGAGATTCGCATGGGCCGCAGCGTCCGTGCCGCCTCCGTCACCGGCGTGCGCCATGGCATCCTCACGTCCATCGACGCCGACCTGGTCACCATGGTCTCGGCGCTCACGCTGTTCTTCCTGGCAAGCGCCTCGGTCAAGGGCTTCGGCCTGACGCTGGCGCTCGGCATCATCTGCGACATCGTCATGATGCTGCTGTTCAAGGCGCCCATCATCCGCCTGCTTGCGCCGAAGTGCATTGCCAAGCACCCTGGCTTCTGGGGTGTGAAGGACTGCAAGGAGGCCGCCCCGTACTTCCAGGGCGAGAAGCCTGCTTCCTCCCGTCATGACGTGCACGGCCGCTTCATCAAGCTCGACATCAACCTGCTGGGCTATCGCAAGGTGTTCCTGTCCATCGCGGCCGTGGCGATCGTGCTGGTTGTGGCGCTCGTGGGCATGCGCGGCGTGAACTTCGGCATCGAGTTCGTGGGCGGCACCTCGGTCACGTTCCATCAGGGCGGTAACGACGCCACCACCGAGCAGGTGCGCTCGGCCTTCGCCGATGCCGGCGAGCCCGACGCCGTGGTGCAGACCACCGACTCCGACGGCCAGGCCGGCTTCCTCGTGCGCACCACCGATACGTCGGCTGAAAGCGCCGCCGCGGCGGCCAACAAGGTTGCCGACCAGTTCGGTTGGGATACGGAAAGCTTCGAGGTGACCACCATCGGCCCGGACTGGGGCACCAGCGTCATCCAGAGCTCCTGCATCGCGTTCTTCGTGTCGCTGCTGCTCATCATCGCCTACATCTCGGTGCGCTTCCGCGATCCGAAGATGGGCGTGTCGGCGGTTATCGCCTTGCTGCACGACCTGGTCATCGTGCTGGGCGTGTACGTGCTCGTGGGCCGCGAGGTCACGCCGAACACCATCGCGGCGTTGCTCACCATCCTGGGTTATTCGCTCTACGATACGGTGGTCGTGTTCCACCGCATCAACGAGAACATGAAGGGCGATTCGCCGAAGTGTACGTTCGCAACCATGGCGAACCACTCCGTCAACGAGGTTCTGGTGCGTTCGCTCAACACCTCCATCACCTCGCTTATCCCGGTTGCGGCCATGCTCATCTTCGGCGGCGAGACGTTGCGCGACTTCGCCCTGGCCATGACCGTGGGCCTGGTGTGCGGCTGCTACTCGTCCTACGCCATCGCAACGCCCATCTACGTGATGTGGAAGACGCGCGAGCCGCAGTTCGCGAAGCTGCAGAAGAAGTACGGCGCCGAAATCCAGCGTTGGTTCCTGAATCGCCTGCCGCAGGCGGCCGCCGGTGCTACTGCAGCTGCTGCTGGCGTCGCAGCTGATGATGTTGCTGCCGGCCAGGATTCCGCCGCAGCTGCTTCTCAGGGCCAGCAGGCCGCAAGCAAGCCTGCCAAGGCACAAAACCGCTCCAAGAAGAAGCGCAAGAAGGTTCAAGGCTAAGGTTTGACGTTAGCTAGTTGATTCGGGCCGCTCGGAAACGGGCGGCCCGTTTTGTCGCTTGGGCCGCGCGCCGTCGCTTCGTTCTACCGCCCAATAGCCGTCCTGTAGATAAACGTGGTACCCCTAACAAAAAAAAAAAAATTGTGATACGCTGGGAACCCGCGTGAATCCACGCACGCAGGCTATGGAGGAATCGGCCGCAAGCGTTGTCGGCCATGTTATAAGGAGTTGCCATGCGCGAAGGAAGTGCCCCGAATTTCTGCCCGCCCACCGAGGAAGGCATCACCCTTACGTTCCAGGATGAGAAGGGCGACCAGATCGACCTCGAGTTCCTTGGCTTGATCCTGCACGAGGGCCGCCGCTACGGCTTCTTCTTCCCGGTCACCGAGGATAGCCCGGCATGTAGTTCGGGCGAGATCATCCCGCTCGAGGTGACCGAGCTTGACGAGGATGGCCAGCCCGCCGCGTTCGAGTTGGTCGAGGACCAGGCTATCGCCCAGGAGGTCTACGAGGACTTCAAGCAGGCCGCCAAGGGGCTGTACGACTTCGAGTAGGCGCTATCGATTCGTTGAACGGTACTACGCAAAAGGAAGGGCACGGCTCGCAGCCGTGCCCTTCCTTTTGCGTTATATGCAGGTACCGCATGCGGTAGATTTGCGGCTTCGCAAAACCGCTTTCCGCCGCGACTACGCCGGGTTTGCGGCGTCCCTAAAGCTCGATCGGCTTCCACTCCTCGTGGTTGCAGATCCACGCCTCGGGCTCCTCGACGCTGAAGAACACCAGCGTGGGGTCATCGGGGCCGTCGTAGCTCTCGCCCAGGCTGCACAGGTGCGCGTAGCCGGCGTAACGCATGTCGGCGTTCGCCTTGTCCTCAAGGCCGGCCTTGCCGCGAAGGATCAGCCAGCCATGGCCGGGCCACCAGCTGGATGCCTCGAACTTCTGGTTCTGCTGCAACTCCTCCCACACGTCCTTGGTGGTGGCGGTGACGAACCAGATTTTGCCGTCCTGCTCGGCGGCGAAGCTGAACGGGCGCACATGGGGCTGGTCGTTCACGCTGGTGGCCAGGTACCACGCGGGGACGTTCGTCAGATACTGCAGGATGGTCTCGTTGCCGGTCATGTGATCCTCCTAGTCTTGGAACCGGTCGGTTATAGCAAGTAGCCGATGGCTGCGACGCAGCCGGCCAAAACGGCCATGAAGGCGGCGGCAGCGCCGTCGCGCGGGGCGAAGCGAAGCGGATGCAGGTGCGTGCGCCCTTCGCCTCCGTGGTAGCACCGTGCGTCCATGGCCGCCGAAAGCGTTTCGGCGTGACGGAACACGCTGGTGAACAAGGGCACCATGAGCGAAGTGAGCATGCGCACACCGCGCGCGGGGCTGTTCGACAGACGGGCGCCGCGGCTGACCTGAGCGTGGTAGACCACGGCAAGCTCGTTAGCGAACTGCGGCATGAAGCGCAGCGCGATGCCCATGATCATGCCCAGCTCGTGGGCGGGCACGCCGAAGCGGGCGAAGGGCTTAAGCACCCACTCGAACGCCTCGGTCAGGTCGATGGTCATGGTGGTCAGGGTGATCAGGCTCATTCCCAGCATCATGATGGTCAGGCGCGCGCCCATGAACAGGCAGGTTTGCACGCCCGCTTCGCTGATGCGCAGGATGCCCCAGTCCACGAGCACCTGGCCGCCTTGCGTGACGAACAGGTTCAGCACCGCCACGATGACCACGATGGCCATAAGCGGTGCTAACGACCGCGCCGCCTTGCTCGGCGGGATCTGCGCCAGCGCATAGCAAAGCGCCGTGAACGCTGCGCATATCACCAGGGCCGCCGCGGTTTTCGCGCACAGCAGCACCACGATGAACACGCAGCCTGCTATGAGCTTCGTGCGCGGGTCGAGCCGATGCACGCAGCTGGTGCCGGAAACGTAGCTGCCGAAGGAAAAGCCCGGGTTCATTCGACCACCTGGCCTTCAGAGTCGGCCGGGGAAGGGGAGGTGGCGCCGTTTCTTCTCCGTATACAGCTTGCCCTGCTCAAGGGGCCATCCGCCTGTGCGAAGCGCTTCTGCGAACGCCTGCGCCTCGGTGGTTCCCAGGCCCACTTCCTTGAGCTTGCGTGCGTGTAGGAACAGGCGCTCGGGAGCGCCGACGCCCAGCAGTCGCCCTTCGTTCATGACGGCCACGCGGTCGCACATGGCGGCAAGGTCGTCCATGCAGTGCGACACCATGACCACGGTGAGGCCCTGATCATGCAGGTGGGAGATCATCTGCATGAAGGAACGCTTGCTGGCGGGGTCGAGGCCCGCCGCCGGCTCGTCGAGCACGAGCACCTGCGGGTCCATGGCAAGCACGCCGGCGAACGCCACGCGGCGCTGCTGGCCGCCCGAAAGCTCGAACGGGCTCTTCTCGGCCAGCTCGTCGAAGGAAAGCCCCACGCGCTCGAGCGAGCTGCGTACGAGCGCATCCACCTCATCGCCCGAAAGCCCCAGGTTGCGCGGGCCGAATGCCACGTCCTTGTACACGGTTTCGGCGAACAGCTGGTGCTCGGGATACTGGAACACCACGCCGATCGAGCCGCGCACCTTCGACTCGGCGCCCTTCGAGGCGATGTCGGTGCCGTCGATGAGCACGCGTCCCGAGGTGGGTTTCAGGATGCCGTTCATGTGCTGGATGAGCGTCGATTTGCCGCTGCCGGTATGCCCGGCCACGCCGAGGAACTCGCCGCGGCGCACCTGAAGCGAGACGTCGCGCACCGCCCACAGGCTGTCGGGGCTGTTGCCCCATTTCGCCTGGCGGGCAGCGGGCGCCTGCTTGCGCTTGCGCTGTCGCTTGGCTTCTGCGGCATCGTAGGTGAAGCTGACGTCGTGGAACTCGATGAGCGCCGGGGCGTTGACGTCGCCCTCGCAGGTGGGGAAGTCGACGTCGGCGTCCGCCGCGTCGGGCGCCCCTGCGTTCGTGACGGCGGCAGCGCATACGCCGGTGGTTTCGCCAAGCGCCAGGACCTCGCGCGCCAGCTTCCCGGCATCCACGGTGGGCTGTACGGCCATGCCCGCATCGCGCAGATCTAGCGACAAACGGGCTGCGAACGGCACGTCGAGGTTCAGGTGCGCCAACTCACGCGCCTGAACGAGCACCTCATCGGGCGTGCCTTCGAGCGCCACGTGACCGTGCTCCATGACCACCACGCGGTCGGTCTGCGCCGCCTCTTCCATATAATGCGTGATCATCACGATGGTCATCC
Source organism: uncultured Senegalimassilia sp. (assembly GCA_937925385.1). Lineage (GTDB taxonomy): Bacteria > Actinomycetota > Coriobacteriia > Coriobacteriales > Eggerthellaceae > Senegalimassilia. The sequence goes on along the minus strand of CALEWN010000097.1, from coordinate 2,980 downwards.
CGCGCTCGTGCAGCTCATGGCACACGCGCATAAGGCCTGCTCGGCCGCGGGGGTCGAGCATGGCCGAAGCCTCGTCGAGCACGAGCACCGCAGGGTTCATGGCAAGCACGCCGGCGATGGCCACGCGCTGCTTCTGCCCGCCGGACAGGGCGTGGGTCTCATGGCGCTCGAAGCCCGAAAGCCCTACGTCCTCAAGCGCCTGCGTCACGCGTTCGCGCAGCTCATCGGTGGGGATGCCCAGATTCTCGGGGCCGAAGGCCACATCGTCTTCCACGAGTGAGGCTACCAGCTGGTCGTCGGGATTTTGGAACACCATGCCCACCGTCTCGCGTATGCGGTATGTGCAGTCGGCGTCCGCGGTGGCCATATCCTGCACCTTCACGGTACCCTCATCGGGGATGAGCAGGGCGTTCAGGTGCTTGGCAAGCGTCGATTTACCGCTGCCGTTGCCGCCTAGGATGCACAGGAACTCGCCCTTGCGCACGTGCAGGCTCACTCCGTCAAGGGCGAAGCTTGCGCCGTCGTAGGTGAAGCGGACGTTTCGAACATCTATCATGATTCGCTTTGCGATCCTTTCGTGAACCGGCGAATTGCGTTGCGTTTTGCGGGGTGCGAACCGGGGCGATGGGGCGAGCCTCAAGCGGGAAGCCCTTGTTGACCGGCGTTGTTTATCCGGGCTGCAGCCCTTCGCCCGGCTTGCGGGCGCTCTTTCTTGCGAAAAGCGGGCACCGCGTCGATCCCGCATCTCCCGTCATACGGTCCTGCCGGCAAGCGGGATGATCCTGCTTGCCGGCAGGACCGTGCCGCGCTGGGGCGGCACGGTTGGGAACACGGGTGTTTAGCGACCCTTGACCTGGTTCTTCTTCGGGGTGATCAGGTTGGAGACGGCCTTGTACACCAGCAGGGTCAGCGCGCTGTTCAGCACGGTCTTGATCAGGTTGAACGGGAGAACTGCGGGCAGGATGAGCGGCATGATGACATCGGCGCTGCCGTACCAGAACCACACGCCGATCGTCAGGTTCGTGACGACGGCGCCGATGGTGGCCACCACGCAGCCGACCAGTAGGCCGATGATGGCGCCGGCGAACGTGTGCTTATGGGCGTAGATGGCGGCGGCGGGCACCACGAAGAACAGCGTGGCGCAGATGTTCATGAGGCCGCCCACCCATTCGCCGAGCATCAGGCTGTGGATGATGGCGGCGACGGCGCCCACGGCGAAGCCGGCGCCCGGGCCGAAGGCGAAGCCGCACACCATGGCGGGCATGAGCGAGGGATCGTAGGTCAGAAACGGCGCTGCGGGCAGGATGGGGATCTGCACGAACGACAGCAGCGCGGCGATGGCGCACATAAGGGCCATGGTGACCAGCTGGCGCGTCGACCAGCGGTTCGTGTTCTTGATGGTTGCGTTTGCGGCGGTTGCCTGAGACATGGTTGAACCTTCTTCCCGCGAAGCCTTCTTCCCACGGGTTTTGCTCTCAAGCTTCGCGAAAAAGAGACAAGCCCGTATGAATTCCTTCCATACGGGCTTGTATTCGCTCAACAGCTTCCCGTCCGGCAATGCTGTGCCGTGCGGTGCGTTTCGCGAACTCTGCCTCTTCCATCCGGACTTTGACCGTTGGTCCTGGAGTCTCACCAGGTCAGCCTTGCGTGCATGCGGCTTACCGCCGCTTAACGCACAGGGTCGCGGACTTCCGGCTTGGCTGCGGCTTGCTGCCACGCGTATCCGGTTACCGCCAGTGAGGATTTCCACCTCGCCCTGAAACAGAATTCAATGGCACCTAGTGTAGCTGCGTCGCCACAGCTTCGCAACCGTTTGGGCTATGGATGTTTTCCGCGTTTTGGGTGCTATGTATTGCGAACGGTTATGGGAAATCGGCGCCGGAAGGCTTGCTTTCCCACCGAAGCGCTGCACAATACGCTTTTTCGCCGAGACTTTAGCGGTCCGCGTCTTCGGCGGCTCTATAATAAGCCGTTCGCGTCCCTAAAGGGACCCATCGTTTTAGGCTACGAGGTTTTGCATGGATTACATCGAAGTGCTCGACAGCATAGACGCCGCCGTTTGGGGGCCGCCTATGATCATCTTGATGCTGGGCTGCCACATCTACACCACCATCCGCACCAAGGGCATCCAGCGCAAACTGCCCTTGGCTCTCAAACTGTCCGTCACGAAGGACAACGGCGCCCAGGGTGACGTCAGCAACTTCGGCGCTATGGCAACCTCGCTTGCCTCCACGCTGGGAACGGGCTCCATCGTCGGCGTTGCCACGGCGGTGCTCTCCGGCGGACCGGGCGCGGTGCTGTGGATGTGGCTTACCGGCATCTTGGGCATGGCCACGAAGTACACCGAGGTCTATGCGGCCATGAAGTACCGCGTGAAGGACCGCCAGGGTCACATGATGGGCGGCGCCATGCACGTGTGGGAGCAGCGCTACAAGCGCCCCGACGGTACCGTGCCGTGGTGGGCGAAGTTCATGGCCATCTGGTTCGCCGTCATGGCGTGCTTCACCATCTTCGGCGGCGGGTCTGCCGTGCAGACGAGCGCCATCACCTCGGTTGCGCAGGCGAACTTCGGCGTGGAGCCCTGGATCGTCGCCGCAATCGTGTGCGGTAGCGCCCTGCTCATCATCATGGGCGGCTTGGGAACCATCTCCAACATCTGCGAGAAGCTCGTGCCCATCATGGGCGGCGCGTATATTTTGGGCTGCATCTATATCCTTGTTTGCAACTGGGCGTTCATCGGCGAGTCGTTCAGGCTGATCTTCGAATGCGCCTTCACGCCCCGCGCGGCCTTCGGCGGCGCGGTGGGCAGCGGCATCATCGTGGCGCTGCAGTTTGGCTGTGCGCGCGGTTTGTTCTCCAACGAGGCGGGTCTGGGCACGGCCCCGCTCATCAGCGCCGCCGCCGAGTCGAAGAACCCCGCGCGCCAGGCGCTTGTGGCCATGACGGGCCCGTTTTGGTGCACGGTGGTCATCTGCATGGT
>CALEWN010000096.1 GCA_937925385.1 uncultured Senegalimassilia sp. | reverse complement strand
AAGATGGTTCAGGTTCATCGAGTCGGTGGCATGCGAGCGCTTCGCTGCCGCGGCGCAGTCGGTGCGGCAGCATTCGCCGTTATTTAGCGAGCTGCTTGATGTCTTCCAGGGTCTTCATACAGGCTTCGAGCTGCTTTTCCAGCTGGGCGATCTTCTCGTTGAGCAGCTGAAGCTGCGTGGCGTCTGTTTGCGCTTCGGCCTGCTTCTTTGCGTCGGTGACGGCAAGGTTGTCGACCGCGTGCGCGATGAGAGCCCGCAGCGTGGCGGCTATGGGCTTGTTCGCAACCGAAGCGATCGTCCTCAATCGTTCGTTCGTGTCCTGCCTTAGCGTAATCCGCCGCTGAACCGTACGAGAATCGTCGTCGTTTCGGAAGTAATCAGCCAGGACTTCGACCGGATCCCCCTGGAAACGGTCGATTACTTCGTTGAAGATAAAGGAGTCCCGGATTTGCTGGGAGCTAGCGGAAGGGTACCACTGGCTTCTGAGGATTTCCGCCTGCTCTGAGTTGTTGTCGGTTAACGCGATGTTGATTTGCATAGTCGTCCTCTATCGTTGGTGGTTGGTGAGCCGAGCGTGTTTGCGATGGCTGATGCCGTTGGAGTGGTGGGTTATTTTGCGGGCGGCGTTTTTGGGGCGTGCTGGCGATCGACGCCTGCCGCGGCCGTGGGTGCCGGATTGGCGCTCGCAACGAAGATGCGGCGCGCCGCGGAGCAGCGGAGCAGCGGATCGGCACTCGCGGCAAGGGTGCGATGGTCCCCAGAGGTGCCGGATCGGCGCTCGCAACAGGGATGCGACAGCGTCCAGGGAACACGCCGCGCACGGTGTATCGCATCACGCCGCTGAGGCACGGCGCGATGCCTTGCGAGATGTGGCTATAGGATAAGGTACCCTTCGCTGCTTCGTTGCCCCAGCGGCTGGAGCCGGACCATGCCAGCGGCGACCTCTTCGTACAACCTACGGGCGATGCGCGGGTTGGTTGGTTGACCAAGGTCGATGCCGAACAGGTCGCGAACTTGGACCTTGCTGCCTTGCGGCCGTTTGGCAATAGCCGACAGCAGGTCTCGATACGTTTTCTGCTCAATAGCGTTTAGCGCGACCATGACTCCTCCTTATGAGCAATCGATGCTCAAACAAGCTTTTTGCTGATAGGAATAGTAGCACGCCGAAGCGTATGACGCAACCAGATGGTTGTGTGCTATTTGTCAGTTGCGTTTA
>CALEWN010000095.1 GCA_937925385.1 uncultured Senegalimassilia sp. | reverse complement strand
AAGCGTAGCCGAAATTCCGTTGTACACGCCGCCGATGTGAACGCCCACGCTTGCGCCACGCTTGTTGAAGTTGCCGGTAAGAGCGGCGATGATGCCCATGGCAGCACCGCAAATATCGGAATTCAGGTAGTTATTCGACCCACCCCAGCCAAACGACAACGTCGCGGGCTTCACGCACGCGTAACGATACGCTAAATCTTTAATGGTTTCCTCGGGAATAGTGGTTTTCTCAGAAGCCCAAGCCACCGTATAGCCGTGCTCTTTCTGGCTGCGCTTGAGCATTTCGAAAACCGGCGCATATGTGCGCCCGTCAATCTGATATTCGCCCTCAAGCGCACCGGTAGAGCACTCAAGATACGATTTAGCTGCGCCAGTTGCGGGATCCCACACCAGGAAGGGGTTTTCGGAACCAGGCTGGTCGGTCTTCTCGACTGGGTTTTCTCGCAGCAGCGCGCCGGTCTGCACATCCACCAGGTACGGGAACGACGTAGCGGTGCGCATGGTTTCCTCGTCTTGCCACCCGTTGTCGATAATGTGCGTGATCATACCCAAGAACAGCGCACCATCGGTACCGGGCTCGATAGGGATCCAACGGTTTGCCTTAGATGCCGTAGTGCTGAACTGCGTGTCGATAACCGTGATGTCAGCGCCAGCCTCTTTTGCCTCGAAGAAGGTCTTAGCCGTGACCAAACTGGTTTCCAGGAAATTCGTGGACGTTAGAATGATGGTTTTCGCATCAACCCAATCGCGCGAATCGGCGGTACCCACCGTGTAATTCGACGCCTGGCCGAACATGGGACCGTAGCCATTGCCCAAACCCAAATCGATGCCCGTGCGACCATCGTTTTGCGCGTTCAGCACCTTCTGCAAATGCGGGTAGCGAACCTTCACGTCGGACGTGCCGGCAACCACCAAAGCGTCACGGCCATACTTATCCCAAACCTTTTCGACTTCCTCTTTGATGGTTTGGATAGCTTCGTCCCAGCTCACGGGCACGAATTCGCCGCTACCGCGCTCGCCTACGCGCTTGAGCGGCGTTTGAATACGCTCGCTGCTATACACATGCTGTATTTCGGAAACGCCACGCATGCAAATAGTCGCATAACGCTTCTTCAGCGCATCGTTGGGTTCCACCTTGCACAAACGTCCGTCGCGCACCGTACATTTCAGCGAGCAGTGGCCCGTGCAATGGTTCTGATGAAACGTGTATGCCACGTGCTCTTCGGGCTTTGCGTTTGCCTCTGCCGGCGCCAGCCAGCCGCCTGCGCTGGTCATGCCAGCGGCACCGGCTAAACCGAGCGCGCCGGCTGCGGCGCCTGCGCCCTTCAGGAAGGTGCGACGCGTTACCGCGCCTTGAGAACTTTCGGTTCCCGACATCTTTCCTCCTCTAGAATTCTGTCAGGATATCCCCCGTTTGGCCTTGGATCATGCTGCGCCGACGCGTTTGCACGCTAGCCGACAGCGCTCCCCCAAGCGCAATCCAACAGGATATCTCCCTTGCAACGCTCTGCAATAGCCGCCCCGCAGCGTCGTCTTCGCCGCGGTTCAATTCGGCGTTCCACATTTCACGTGCTCAAACAGCACGCATGCACAGTGCGAGCAGGCGTTGCCCCTGCATAGAATTGGCCAAATTCCATATCCGTACTATACGAAATTGTCATATGACAATCAAGGATTATCATATGACAATTTTCGGTGTCCTATTATGCTATTTTAGAAACAATGAGGAGTTGCTCATTTACCGCGCAAAACCTCTTTCGCCACGTCGGGAAGCACATCGCCGAAGCCTTCGCTGAAGCTTGAAGGCACCACCACGGTGCCGCCCGTTTCGCGCACGCTTTCGTACAGCAAGTGCATGGCACGCAAACGCAACGCGGCATCGTTTTCCGCATACGCCTCGCCCATGTCGCACATCATGTCGCAAATGTCCTGTTCGGCCTCGGCAAGCGTGATGCGCGCCTTCTTGCGTTGCTCAGCCTGTGCTTCAAGCGACATGGTGTCCTGCAGTTCCTTGGGCAGCAAGATATCGCGGATTTCCACCGACAACACGGTGATGCCCCATGGGGCAACCTTTTCCTCAAGCGCTTTTTTCAGCTCGCGATCAAGCTGCTGGCGACGGATAGCAACCTCGGCCGCGCTTCCGCGCCCAATGGCATCGCGCAGCGCCGTTTGCGCCGACAGCTCCACCGCGCGCGCGAAGTCGCCCACCTCCGTGCAGGCGGCCTCGGCGTCGTAAACCATCCAGAAGAGCACGGCGCTCACGTTGAGCGGCACCAAATCAGACGTCAGCGTTTCCTCCGCCCCAAACGTGGTGGAGCGCACACGCCCATCCACGCGCATGGCATTCTGCTCGATAACGGGGATGGTCCAGAACAGCCCCGGACCAGACACGCGATTGAACTTACCGAGGCGCAACACCACCACGCGCTCCCACTGCTGCGCGATGTGCACCGACATGCACGCAAGGGTCGCAGCCAGCGCCGCGCTTACAAGCGCAGCCACCCCGAACGTCCCCGCTACGCCCAACCACGCACCCGCCACCAGGCAGAACACAACGGCGAACACCACGCAGGAAAACAACAGCACGCCGGAATTCGACGCCGTTTCGCCCACAACCTCGGTATAAGCCTGCGGCACCACGGCGAAGCGGCCGAGAGGCCGAGCGCTTCCCGACCCATCGCCGCAGACGCTATACGCCGCAGCAGCCTCCTCTTTCGTCGGTTTCCCCGATTTTCCCTTGCCAAGCGCCATCGCAGCACGCCTCCTCAACCACTCGAACCGCAGCGCGCGCCATACATGCGCGCATCAATCCACATGCGCGGCATTCACAGCCGCGGCGCACCCAACGACCAACTACGCGCCGGCTCCCCTCGATGCGCACGACGAATCCGCGCGCGCGTCAACGCGTACGATACGCGGCTCGCCAGGTGCCGCTCCGTCCGCGCCCGATTCCGCTTTCTGCATCTGTAAAATACGGCGAGCCATATGCTGCTGGATGTCCTCGAGCGAAAGCCCCAGGTCACGGCACGCGGAAATGCAATCGTCCAGAATGCCCTCAACCTCTTGCGCGTGCTCTGCCCCGTCTTCGGTCGCCACGTCTCGCACGAACACGCCACGCCCTCGCGTCGATTCCAATATGCCGTCCGACACCAAGCTCAGGTACGCCTTGTTCACCGTGTTGTAGTTGATGGAGATATCTTGCGCCAAACCGCGCACGGTCGGCAGCTTGTCGCCAGGCTTGAAATGACCCGTGCTGATCAGGTGCATGATACGCTGCCGCAATTGCACCCACAGCGGCACGTCGGTTGATTCATCTACTTCAAACGGAAACGACGCTTGTTGCTTCGACCGCATAATTTCCCCTTCTATGACAATCCCGCGGATTGCAAAACCGGATGCATACCCGCCTGCACAATGCTCCACCGCATAGCGAATGCGCCGATAAGCGTGGCGCTGGCCTGGGCAAACGGCATCATTGGCGACGGTTTTTCCAGCAGGCTGATGCCGGCCAGAGCAAGCGGCACCGCAATGCCCAATCCGCCGAACACGCCCCAAAACACCCACGCGTCAGGTCCCGTCAGCAACGTTTGCAGCGACAAAGCAAGCGCCTGTAGCGTACCCGTCGAACCCGACTGCGCGCGAAACACTTGGATGGCGACAAAGCCGATTCCCGCGACCGCTTCCACGAGCAGCACCGCTATATCGGCGCGTTCCCATTGAGCCGCAACGGCTTCGAATCGCCATCCAACGCCCGACAGGCGCACAATCGCCAGCATCAGCGACACGCCGCATGACAAGGACGACGCAACGAACAGCAGCGGCAAAGCAACCGTGTCCCACAGTGGAACCGCGGCAAGCGACCGCAACAGCAAGCCCGTGTACGCCGCAACCCCGAGCCCCAAACACGCCGATAAGGCGGGGATGACGCGAATGGACCTCGGGAGGAACCTCGGCTCGCGCACCCAAACGAACAGCAACGCCGCATCAGCCAGCAATGCCGCCACAAGCAGCCAGGCGCCCACCGTTAAGAACGTCGGACGCGGGCTTCGGAACAGCAAAAGCGCACGTTCGGTTATCCCCAAGTCGGAAGCGAGGCAGATGACGCCCATCGCCAGAAGCGCACCGGACCCCGCACAAGCGGGAACGAACACGCGCGAAAGGCTTCTATGGGCGGCGCGCACTTCTTCGGGACCACGCGCAATCCCAAGCGCCATCATGCGTTCGGGCAGCGGGACAAGCAGCATCATCACGCTTGCGACCAGTAGCAATCCAGCTCCGCTTCCGCCAAGGAACAGGTACCAAACCGGCATATCGCCCAGCATGCGCACCCCTTCCGTATCGACTGCGCCACGTAAACGGCAAAGCAAGCAATGATCTCTCGATAATCATAGGACAATATAGCATGAGAGACGCATTCGCGCGATAGCTTTGCACGGCGGCCGAATGACCCGCGATGAAAAGCATGGCCTGCCACAACATATGGATCTAGGCACAGAACTGCCACCCGCTCAGCCGCAAGAACCAATCGCCGCCGAAACGACACTTCGGCCGACCCGCAAGCGGAAGGGGAAACGGCACCCGATGAGGCAATCACATCCCTGACAGATAACGCTACGTCCCCAAAGCGTCAGGCTTATGACGAAACGCCGGCAACCCGCGGCGTTGCGTTATCATCGGCTCATCCGTTCGATGTGGAAGGGGACCGATGGCGCGGTTGTTCATTGTCGAGGACGATGCCTCCTTGCGGGAAAATCTTGTGCGCATGCTCAAACTTAAGGGGCACGAATGCCTTTGCTGCGAGTCGTTTGCGAACGCCGCAGTCGAAGCCCTGGCGGCTCGCCCCGATTGCATCCTGCTCGATCTTTCGCTCCCCGGCGCGTACGGCCACGAGATCTGCCGCTCCATCCGCCAGGAAAGCAACGTCCCCATCATCGTCCTGACCTCCTCCGATAGCGAGTTCGACGAGGTCATGAGCATGAACGTCGGCGCGGACGACTACGCGATCAAGCCCTACCGCCCCGCCGCGCTGCTCGCCCGCATCGACCGCGCGCTCGCGCGCAGCGGTTCCGCCGACCCGGCGCGCGGGCAGCTTGAGCACGGCGGCGTTTCCCTCGACCCCGTGCGGGCCGAGGTCTCGTATCGCGGCAAAAGCGTGGAACTGTCGCGCAACGAGCTGCTGATCTTGCGCATCCTCATGGAGAACGCGGGCTCCATCATCTCGCGCAGCGAGCTGATGGACGAGCTGTGGCAAACCGACGCGTTCGTCGACGACAACACGCTCACGGTGAACGTGAACCGCCTGCGCCGCAGCCTGCAATCCATCGATGCGCCCGAAGGCTTCATCGCCACCCGCCGCGGCCTGGGCTACGTGGTCCGATGAACGCCTCGATTCGGGAAAACCGCACACCTGATGCGGCATCCAACCCGCCCGCCGAACCGCCACGCACCCCTGCGCCCACGCAACCCGCCGCCGATGCTCGCGCCGACCGTCCGGAGCGCACCTACTCCTTCGGCGCGTATCTCCGCTCGCACGCTGGATTCGCGTTCGGCGCGATCGCCCTGATAGCCGTCGTTGCGGGCATCATGGCCGTGACCGGCTCGAACGCTTCGGCGATCGCGCTCGTTTCCTTCTGCGAAATCCTATTCTCCTGCGCTGCACTCGCCATCGGCTTTTTGCGCGATCGCGAGTTCTACCAGCAGCTCGACCTGTTCTGCGATTCGCCCGAAAACGCGCGCTACCTCTCGTCGATCCTGGACGAGCCGCGCACGCTCGAAGGCTCCGTCGCCTACCGCGCGCTCGCCGTGCAAGGCAAAGCCGCCTCCGACGAGCTTGCCGCGCGTTCCCGCGACATGAAGGAGTACCGCGACTACATCGAGCTATGGGTCCACGAAGCCAAAACGCCCATCGCGTCGGCGCAGCTTGCGCTGTCGAACCTTCACGGGCCGGAAATCAACAAGGTGCGCGGCGACCTCGACCGTATCGAATCACGCGTTGAACAGGCGCTTTACTACGCGCGCTCGGCAACGCTGAGCGAGGACTTCTCCATCGAGGAGCTCAACCTTGCGGCCCTCGCGCGCAAGGCGTGCCGCCAACGGTCCCGCACGCTGATCGGCGCGCAGGTCTCCCTTGAGTTCGCCATCGACGAGGCGCTCGAAGTGCTCGCCGACGCGAAATGGACCGACTTCATCATCGGCCAGGTTCTGGAGAACTCGGCGAAGTACGGCGCGAAGACCATCCGCTTCGAGGGCACGGTGAAGAACGCGGGCACGAAAGACGGCTGCATCGAGCTGGCGATCGGCGACGACGGCGATGGCATCCCCGCCGCCGATGCGCCGCGCGTGTTCGATCGCGGCTTCACGGGAAGCCGGGGCCGCACACATCACAAGGCAACGGGCATGGGGCTGTACCTGGCCGCCGTCGCCTGCGAAAGAATGGGCCTTGGCCTGCGCGTTTCCTCAGAAGAAGGGACGGGCACGACCATCACGCTGACCTTCCCGCTCGACCGCACGCGCATGGATTTGGCCGCAA
>CALEWN010000094.1 GCA_937925385.1 uncultured Senegalimassilia sp. | reverse complement strand
CCCTCAAGGCCGAACAGCCCCACGACCTGAGGCGCGAACGCGAACACCACCGCGCACAAAGCGCACGACAGCACCAGCCCCATGCGCATACCCGTTCGCAGCGTCGCCTTCAGCGCACCGCGGTCCTCTTCGCCGAAGAAGATGCCGCACAGAAGGGTGGCCGTCTGCCCCACGCCGATGGTCACCGATGACGCGAACGAGTTCACCGACGACAGCATGGACAGGGCCGCGACCGCGCCGGCGCTCGCCACCGTCAGCAGCAGCCAGTTGAACGTGAACGTGCGCACCATGACGGTGGCGCGGGTAAGCGAATCGGGCAGGCCCGTCTTCAGCACGCCCGCAAGCTGCCCCACATGCGGCACGGGGTTCACCAGATGCAGCGTGTTGCCCTTGCTGAGAAAATGCGTGCAGCAGATGCCCACGGCCACGCAATACGCCAGCGCCGTGGCCAGGCCCATACCGCGAAGCCCCAGGTCAAGCACGCAAACCGCCACCAGATTGAATACCACGTCGCACACGCTCATGCCGACGATGGCCACGATACCCAGCTGAGGCGCGTTATCCAGGCGCGTGAACCCCATGAGCAGCTGCAGCAGCACGATGGCGAACGCGCCGGAGCAGATGCCGCTCAAATACGCCGCGGTATCGGCGTGCAGCTCGCCCGATGCGGCGCCGAGCATGGTCGCCAACGCGTCGGCGCCGACCACGCCGCCCACCGACAGCGCCGCGCCCACCGCAAGCGCCGCGGCAAGCGACACGCTGAACAGCACGTTCACCCTATCGGCGTCGCGGTTGCCCAGCGCCCGGGCGCACAGGGCCACCGCGCCCGTTTCAAGGATGCCGGCGCACCCCGAGAACAGCATGAACACGGAAAGCGACATGCCGATGGCCGCCACCGCGCCCGACCCCAGCAAGTTGCCGGCGATCACGTTGTCGATCATCATGCCGAGCGTTGCCGACAGGGTGATGAGGATGGACATGGCCAGATACTTGCCGAACGTCCGCTTGATCAGCTCGCTGTTCTCGGTTTGCGCCCCCATGACTCCCTACCCTTCGATTTCCCCGTCGATGAGCGCGAAGAAGAAGCGCCGCTTCTGCTCGGTGTCCACGATGTGCACCGGCTTGATCTGGTTCGGGGCCTTGCCGTGCATGACGCGCATATCGCGCCACAGCTGGTTGGTCTCGTCCTGCAGCACGCGCGCGGTGGCCGGGGCGAACGTGCCGTCCTCGGTCATGTAGTCCACGTCGTAGTTGCCCGCGCGCAGCTCCTCGTCGGTGATGCGCGACAATTCGGCCAAGTCGATGGCCGCATGGTCGGCATGGTAAAACTCGAACAGGTACTCATAACGCGCCGGATGATGGTCGACGTTGGGGTACACGCTGAAATCCACGAGGTCGAGCCCTGCGCGCGCAGCCACCTTGTCGGCCACCTTGCGCAGCACAAGCTCCGTGGTCTTCTCGCCATGCATGTTCACCGTCTGGTCAAGGCGGAACAGAAACTCCATCGTGGGCATGGTTCCCTTGTGGCCGACACAGCGGATGGCGTCGCGCATCTTGTAGCGGTAGAAGCCCGAACGGCTCGTGATGATGACCTCGTAGTCGCGGCCTTCTTGCAGATCCTCAACGCCGAGCGTGTGGTCGTAGTCGAGGTCGTCGACGGGCACGAACTCGAAGTACACGCTGCGCGGCAGCAGCACGCTCGAAGGGTCGTCCAGCTGAAACGGCACAGAGAACGCGCCTTCCGAAGCGCTGTAGCCGGTGTAGAGGATGTGCACGTCGTCGCCGATGAAGCGGCGCAGACGCTGCGTGTAGGGCGCGAAACCGCCGCCGGCAACGCTGCGGACGACCAGCAGGTTCGGCCACATGGCCGGCGTGATGGGCTCGTCAAAGCCGCGCTCGAAGATGGCGCGCAACTCGGCAGCGCGCTCGGGGTTGGGCTCGATGCGCGCTTCCAAACCGGCACGCACGTCGGCCGGCATCTGGATGGACGCGTCAATGGTTCCCTGCTCGATGTCGCGCACGAGCAGCTCCCAGTTGTCCTCGACGTAGCGCATAAGGTCGAGCACGCCGGTGATGAACACCGATGATATGTCGCGGATGTCGCGCTCTTCGATGGCGAAGCGCGCATGCAGATAACGCGTGTCAGTACCGGGTTTAGTGAACACGGCCTCGTCGGGGCTGGTAGTGGTCGCCGCAAGATACGGACGGGCGTCGGCGATGGCCTTGCACGACAGCGACCCGAACGAAATGCCGCTCTTCAGCGTGTTGTAGTGGCTTTCGATAAGCGTGAGCATACGACCGCCGGCCAGGCCCTCGCCCGCGCCCACGTAGCTGCGGTAATACGTGTACGCACCCGAATAGCCCATGAGGATCTCCGCCATACGCTTAGTGTAGGGAATGCCCTTGGGATTGCCCATGGTGCCCGAGGTTTCATTGAAGTGCACGATTTCCTCGGTGGTCACCACACCGCGCGTGCCGTGCTCCATCACCTCGTAGATATAGCCGGCGTAATCGTCGTAGTTGGTGAAGGGAACAGCGCGCTTGAAGTCCTCGACCGTCTTGATGTCGGCGAAGTTGTGGTCGCGGCCAAACGGCGTGTCCTTGTTCGCCTCTATCATCTCGAAGAGCAGTTCTTCCTGCACCTCGCGCGCATGCAGCACGTCGGCCTCAAGCTGCTGCTCGAGCGCCTTTCCCGCCGCGTATTGGCGTTCGTGCATCATGGCGCGCAGGGTTGCCACATCGGGCATCTGCGCGGGCACGCTCGCCGATGCGGGCTGCTCGTGATGCGCGTCGTTGCCGGTCAGTTCCGAGATCTTTTCATCATGCGCCATAGCAGCCCCCTACTGTTCAACGGTCAGGATTTCCGTGAAACCCGTGGCGTCGAGCACGTCGGCGATGTACTCGTTGGGATGGCGCAGCACCAGCCCGCTTCCCACCTTCGCCAGCTCCTTGTGCGCGAACAAGAACACGCGCAGACCGGCGCTCGAAACGTACTGGGTGTCGGCCAGGTCGATGGCCAGGCTGGCGACGCCCTCCAGGTTCTCGCGCAGGTAGCCCTCCAGATCCGGGGACGTGTTCGTGTCCAAGCGCCCGGACAGGGCCACCTCGAGCGCGTCGCCGTTTTTCGTTGCCTTGATCTCCATATGCGGTCCTTTCTCGAACGCTTCCCGTATTTAAACGAATCGCTTCGTCATACGCAAGATGTTGCGCCCGTCGGCGCGGGTGTAGCGCAAGTCGTCCATGTACTTGCGCATGAGCAGGATGCCTAGCCCGCCTTTGCGCTGCTCGTCGGAGGGGTCGACCTTCTTCGCGTTGTGCGAAAGCGGGTCATAGGCGATTCCCTGGTCGCTGAACACGAGGTGCAGGCAGCCCACGCGTTCGTCGACGGCGGCCTCGATGTCCACCGGCAGGCGCGGCTGGCCGTCGGGGAACCCGTAGTGGCAGATGTTGACGAAGACTTCCTCGCAGACGAGCATCATCTGCGCCATCATCTTCGGCGTGCGGCCCTCGCCCTCGCAGATAGGCTCCAGGAAGGCGAACAGGCTATCAAGCTCGGCATCGTCGGCCGGCAGCGTAAGGCGTTGCACGGGAAGGTTCCAGCGGAAGGCGAGCATGGTGATATCGTCAGCCTGCGGGGCTACGCCAGCGAAGGCATCGACCGCAGCCACCAGGGATTCGACCGCAGCTTGCGCGGACGACGCGCGCGGCGCGCAGCGCCCGTTTGCCGCCACGGCAGGGTTTTCGGCCGAAGCGGGGCGCTCGCCTTGCGCGGTGGAAGCCGTTGCGCCTTGCACGGCGCCGCCGTCAAGCTTGGCGAGCGTCTGCAGTAAGCGATCTTCGCCGTACAGTTCTTCAGCCGCGTTTGCCGCTTCCGACACGCCGTCGGTGTACAAAAGCAGGCCGTCACTCGGGCTGCACGCAAAGCGGCCTTCGCGATACTTCACCACATCCATAGCACCCAACACCAAGCCTGCGCGGCATTTCAGGAAGCTGAGCTTGCCGTTTTGCTTGAGCACCGGCGGGTTGTGGCCGGCGTTGGCGAAGCGCACCTCGCCGGTTGCCGTGTCCACCACGCACGCGAATGCGGTGACGAACAGCATGGCGTCGTTGCGCTCGCACAGCTGACGGTTGGCCAGGGTGAACGCCGTGCCAAGATCGTCGGTTTCCAGCAGGTACTGGCGCAGCAGGCTTTGCGCGCGCATCATGAACAGCGCCGCGGGAACGCCCTTGCCCGACACGTCGCCGATGACGAAGGCCACGCCGCGTTCGCCCACCTCGAACACGTCGTAGAAGTCGCCGCCCACCTCACGTGCCGGGCGCATGAAGCCGGCGATATCAAGCGCGAAGCGTTCCGTGAGCGAATCGAAGTCGTGCGGCACGGCGCTCATCTGGATCTGCCTGGCCACGTCGAGCTCGGTAGCCGTGCGCTGGCGCTCGGCCATGACGTTGTACAGGCGCTCGATGAAGCCGACCATGTCGCGGCGCATCTTGTTGGTGGACTCGTACAGCTCGGCGATCTCGTAGCGGGGCTTCGTGCCGCGCTCATCGACCGCGATGCGCATGTCGCGCCTGCCCTGCTCGACGTCGGATTCCATGCGCTCGATGAAGGTCTGCTGGTCGAGGGCGAGCACTTCGATGGGGCGCGTGAAGCGGCGCTCCAAGATGTGCAGGAACGCGAACATGGGCAGGAAGATGGGCACCATGAGGATGGCGGCCTCGTGGAACATGGTGTGCACAACGGTCTGGAAGTCCTCCTCGTCGCCGGAGGCGAAGGCGATGACCAGGACCGAAACGAGAAGCATCAGCAACGCCGACGCGATAACGAACCAGATGACGAAGCGCTGCGTGAGGTTCGCCTTCTTGATGTTGCGGTACGGGATGTGGATCCAACGCGGCGGGTTGGGCATGAGCGGGCTACGCTCGAGCGCGTAAAGCAGGGGCAGGCCGATGTAGAGCAGCATCCACACGTTATTCAAGCCGCGCGCGGCGAACGACGGGCCCGACTCGGGCGGCGCGCCGACGAACAGATAGACGGCCAGGTTCACGCACGCGCTGTCCACCAGGACAAGCCCCATGTACAGCGCCGTCTTCGACGCCGAATCGAATCGCGGGTACGGGCGCGGGCTTTTCGCGTTCACGAGGTACCACACCCAGCGCGGCAGGCCGTTGTACATGATCTGTATCATAAAGTAGCCCGCCAGCATGAACGGCGTGGTGCCTTCGTGCAGGATATCCGAGACCAGGTTGGCCGTCGCGCAACCGAAAATGCCCGGCAAGCCGAAGAACAGCCCGAGCACCGGCCCCAACGCCGACGCCGGACGGATCTGCACGATGTCGTTGAACTGCGGGACCGCCAGAAAGCCTTCAAGGACCGCCAGGTACACGACGAAGCAGGCAGCGAACATGCTCAACGACCGCTTCCAGCCAGGCCGCAATGGCGCCTGCGGGGTTTCTGGCGCAACGGAAGCTACCGGTACCTCCCCGACATCGCGAACAGCGGTTGCGGGCATCTCATTACGTTCCGGTCGATCCGATTCCATGGTGTCGCACCTCCCGCATCCGTTCGCTCAAAACGCCATCCAGATTTGTTCGCCCTTACTATAACGAATGTCGCTGGCGCAGAAGAAGACAAGCCGAGACGAAGCATAAAAGCCATCCCCCGCCCCGGCAAACGGCAGCCTTCGCAGACACGCTGCAGATGCGCGACGCGGATTCGTCCGATCTTCGCCGGATCGCAATAGCATCCGCAAGCCCGCCCGCCTGTCGCGGCAGGGCGCTACGACAACGAAGCGATCGCCTCGGGAATGGCGGCCACCACGTCTTCAGCGGTTACGCAAATGCTGGTCAGGCGCTTTGCCGCCGCCCGCGCCGCCCGCGCATGCAGCGCCGAAGCAAGCACGCACGCGTCTACCGGGGCCAAACCCTGCGCAAGCAGCGCCGCGGCCATGCCGGCAAGCACATCGCCCGTTCCCGCCTTCGCCAAGGCAGAGGTTCCATCCGACATGCGCACGATGGCATCGCCGTCGGATATATGGTAACGGGGCCTTTTACCATGGCGGTCACGCCGTAAGCTTGCGAAAGCAACAACGCCAACTGCGCCGGGTCGTCGGTAGGCAGGGCCAGCGGAGCGGCAAGGCGCGCAGCTTCTCCCGCGTGCGGCGTGACGACCGTGGGCAAGCCGTCGATGAAACGGCGGCGCAGCAGCAGGCGGCCTTCGGGAGAGGTCAGCGCGTCAAGACCGCCGCCGTCGACAAGCACCGCAGCGGCCGCGCCCTCGAGAACGGTGCAGGTCAGCTGGGCGGAAAGAGGATCGGCGGCATCGAGGCCGCTGCCGACGAGGAACGCCAGCGGATGACGGGGCGCCACGGGGCCAAGCGCTTTCGGGCGCGGCGCCGCATGCACCGGACGGCCCGATCGGCATGCGCGATACGCGCTCGCCCGCCCATCCGAGCTTGCGGGCGCAGCCTGAACCGCGGCAGGGCCGCCAGCGACGCTCCCCCGTTCATCGGGATCGAGCTGCGCGTACGCCGCCAACTCATCCCACGCGCGCACCACAAGCGACGGGCTTGCCGCGCGCACCGCCGCGACGGATTCGGACGAGCAGGCAACCTCGGTATATCCCGCGCCCATGCGCTGCGAGGCGACCGCCGCAAGACACGCGGCACCTGGATAGTCGGCGCAACCGGCAATCAACGTCAACTTGCCGCGCGAATACTTGTTCGCCAGGTCGTCAGGCCACGGAAGCAATGCCGCCACCTGCTCCAACGTATACTTCTTCGCTCGCTGCATCCGTCCTCCATTCGCCAAGCGCTACGCACGCATATGCTCGCACCCAGTGTACTCCAACCACGTAAGAGCGAAGTAAAACATGGCATTCGCCACCGCGAGCAGCCCCGCAAACAGGAAGCCCGGCGCCAACGCGCAAACCGCAGCACCGCCCCAAGCGCAAGCGCGACCGCGTCAATCGCCAGGGAAAGCCGAACCCCTACGCGCACCAGAGCCCCCAGCATGCGCCAGAGCCTCCCAGCGCGCCGGGACGAAAACCGGGCTCCGGAGCGTTAGCCTGGCCAAGCAGCGAGTTCCCGCTGCGAAGAATCGTCAATCTTGTCCAGCCGTGGTCAAAATTGACGATTCTTCGCAGCCTCAAGGCCAGAACACTCGATTATTTGCGCTATCGGAAAGCCCATACGTGTACAACCGGCAAAAACATCCGTTTCTCACTTCCGAGACCGCGAAAAACCGTCCGTTTTGACCGCCAACGACCAAAACAGACGGTTTTTCGCATCGCGCCCCCACACGACAGCCTAATCCCATGCCCAACATGCAACGCTCCCGTCATCGATCTCGGCGCGCATTCCGTAAAGAGCAGTCGCAAACTCGCAGCCGTTAGCCATGACGCCTGCGCAAGCCCTCCATATCACAACTATCTTGCGCAAACCTTGTCGATTCCTTACGCAAACCTTGCCGATCTCTTCCCCGACCCTTACCAAAGCCTTCCCCATTCCTTGCACCGCAGAATTCTCGTTCTACCTGGGGAAATACTCTGATACCTTAGATCGCATGACCATTGTGATCTCACATATTTCAGCAATCGAGTACTGGCTTGCGCACGAATCGCTCAAGCCCAAGGCCACGTCTGCCCATGCAGCAACCGAACTCCCGTGCGCGAGTCCCACCATCGATGAGCGCCGCCGCGCCGAGCAGCTCCTAAAACAGTGCTCCAGCATCCCGTTGCATATCGCTACCACGAAGCCGCTCCATAGCAGCACGCGCTTCCGCTGCCACGTTTGGTCCCCGCCCGTAGCACGGGCGCTCCATAGAATCGCGGATGACGTTTACGTTTGCTCTCCCGAACTCGCCTTCGTCCAATCGGCGGCTACGCTCGACAAAATCGATACCGTGCGTTTAGGGTGCGAATTGTGCGCAACGTATTCCATCGACCGCCATGCACGCGGAGGGTTCTTTCAGCGCAATGCCATCACCACGCGCGAAAAGCTCGGCGCGGTCGTTTGCGAAAACCAGGGGGCAAACGGGATCAAAACCGCACGATGGGCGGTCGATCACGTGCTCGACCGATCAGCGTCGCCCGCCGAGACGAAAGTCGCGCTCGCTCTTACGCTCCCCTGCAAAATCGGCGGAATGGGACTCCCCCAGCCTTCGCTGAACCGCTTCATCCCGCTCAACGCAGCAGAGCAAAAGGCGCTCAATAGAAGCTATTTCCTTTGCGACCTCTATTGGGAGCAAGCAAAGCTCGTCATTGAGTACGACAGCGATGCCGAGCACTCCGGATCCGAGCGCATCGCCTCGGATGCCGCACGAAGGAATGCGTTGCTCCGCCTGGGAATCACGGTCATCACCGTGGGAAACCAGACGTTTCGCGACAGGTCGGAATTCAAAAGAGTCGGCGCAACCGTCGCGCGGCTTCTCGGAACGCGCATCAGGCCGAGGAGCGAACACTATGACCGTCGACAAATCGAGCTTCGCAAGCGTCTGAGCAGCCAACCGATTTGGGAAAGCGCCCGTTATAGCGAGTAGCGCCATTACGGACAAAATCGCCGAACCAGTGCCGATCCGGAGAACGCACACGAACGAGGTTCCGCGCAAGTCCAGGTAAGCAAACTATAAGGGATTATCCGCTTTCCGCCGAAATACATGCGCCGCTTCCGCATTCGACGCACGCGGCACAGCGTAGGTCGCCTACAGCGAGCTCTTCGACAAACCAGTTTGTTGATGCAGCGGATCCGGCAGGCAAGGGCGCTGACGCACCCAACGGGCATCCACCTGCTGCGACCATCAAGCGCGCGTGCTTTCCCCAGGTACACGAGCGCCTAGATTGTGCGCCATCTAAGCTCGCCAGAAAGTAACGTCACAAGCACGAAA
>CALEWN010000093.1 GCA_937925385.1 uncultured Senegalimassilia sp. | reverse complement strand
CGGGACGTTTGCTCGCCAAGTCGTTGTAGTTGTCCTCCACCGCGCCCACCGTTGCGGCGCTGGCGATCTTGCGATACCACAGCACGCGCTCGTCGGCCTCGGGCACGTATTCCTCGGATAGGTACGTACGCCCCGGCAGGTTCACCGTGATATCGGATAGCGCCGGCGGCAGGCCCTCGGCGGCCTTCAGGTCGCCCTCGCGCGTGGCGTTCACGGCCGCGCCGAGCATCTGCGCGAACAGGTCGAAGCCGACCGCCGACATGTTGCCCGACTGCTCGGCGCCCATCAGGCTGCCGGCGCCGCGGATCTCAAGGTCGCGCATGGCGATACGCATGCCGCTTCCCAGGTCGGTATGCTCGTCCAACGCCGTGAGGCGCGCCTGCGCCTCCTCGGTGAGGTTGACGTGCTCGGGGAACATGAAGAACGCGTACGCCTGCGTGGATCCACGGCCCACGCGACCCTTCAGCTGGTACATCTGAGCCAGGCCCAAACGCTGCGAATCCTCGATGATGAGCGTGTTCGTGTGCGGGTTGTCGATGCCGGACTCGATGATGGTGGTTGCCACCAGCACATCGAGCTGTCCAGCGGAAAACTCCTCCATCACCTTCTCCAACGCGTCCTTGTCCATTTGCCCGTGCGCCACGCCCACGCGCGCCTCGCCGGCTGCCGTCTGCACGCGGCGCACCGCCTCCTCGATGGACCGGACGCGGTTGGAGACGTAGTAGACCTGCCCTCCTCGGGCGAGCTCGCGCCTGATGGCGGCGCTGACCACGTCGGGGTCCCATTCGCCTACGTGCACCTCGACGGGGCGGCGATCATCGGGAGGCGTGAGGATAAGGCTCATGTCGCGCACGCCCGACAACGACATCTGCATAGTGCGCGGGATGGGCGTGGCCGAAAGCGTGAGCACGTCGATGCTCTCGCGCAGGTTCTTCATCTGCTCCTTATGGCCCACGCCGAAGCGCTGCTCCTCGTCGATGATTACCAGGCCCAGGTCGTGGGGGTTCACATCGCGCGACAGCAGCCGGTGCGTGCCTACGAGCACATCCACGCTTCCATCCGCGAAGCCCTTGAGCGCCGCGGCCTGCTGCTGGGGCGTGCGAAAACGGCTGAGCACCTCGACGGTCACGCCGAACGGGGCGAAGCGGTCCTTGAAGTTCGTGAAATGCTGCTGCGCCAAGATGGTGGTCGGGCACAGCACCATGACTTGCTTGCGATCCTGCGTTGCGGCGAAGGCCGCGCGCAGCGCCACCTCGGTTTTCCCGAAGCCGACGTCGCCGCATACCAGGCGGTCCATGGGCTTCGCGCTGCGCATGTCGGCCTTCACATCGGCGATGGCGGCCAACTGATCGGGCGTTTCCCTATAAGGGAACGCTTCCTCCATCTCGATCTGCGCCGGCGTGTCGGGACCGAAGGCGTAGCCTTGCGCGCTTGCGCGGCGCGCGTACACGTCCACCAGGTCGAACGCGAGCTTTTTGGTGGCGGCGCTGGCCTTCTTCATGGCGCGCGACCAATCGGCCGTGTTCAGGCGGGTGCATCGCGGCGTGGACCCCTCAGGTCCGACATAGCGCGTGACACGGTCGAGCTGCTCGACCGGGACGAACAGCTTGTCCCCCTCGGCATATTCCAGCAGAAGATAGTCTCGCGCCGTGCCATCGATCTCGCGGCGCACCAGCTCTTTGAAGTGCGCGATGCCGTGCTGCGCGTGCACCACGTAATCGCCCGGCTTGTACGGGAACGTGATCTCGGTGATGTCGATATGGCGGCTAGGACGTGCGGTGGAGGCCCCTTGAGTGTCGGACACGCTGACCATGCCGAGCTTCGCCTTCGGGATGATCATGCCCAGGGGGATGTCCACGTCGACGACGTTAACCACCCCGCGGCGCAGGCGGCGCTTCTTCTGCCCGTCCAAATCATCGGGGTTTTCCTCGGCATCGAGCCATTCCTGGATGGGAAGGCCGTGATCGACGAAGGCGAGCATCATATCGGCGCGGCTTCGACGGTTCGGGGCGCTGAACACCACCGTGTAGCCATCGTCGACGAGCGTGCGCAAACGACCGAACAGCTTATCGGGATGCCCCGCCGCCTCGACGCGTTTCACCGGCAGCTCCACGTCAACGTTGCCGCCCACGCGCATGATGGACACGTACGTTGCACGCTGGCACTCGCCGAAGCTGACCTGCGGAGCCGGGCAGAACAGGCCCTCAAGGGCGATGTTGGTGCCCTTGGCCTTCGCTTCCAGCTCTTCACTGGCATGCATCATGTCATCGAACAGGCTTCGCGGCTCGATGAGCACCGACAGCGCATCGCGACGCAGATACGCGCCAAGCGTGACCGGCTTGTCGTAGAGGTACGGCAGCAGCACGTCGCTTCCCTCGAAGCGCAAACCGCCCTCGGCGTTCTCCAAATGCTCGGAAACGCTTCGAAGCGCAGGGTTGGTGCCCGCCTGCGCCGCAAGCTTCTTGCGCGCACGCGCCAAGCCCGATTTGCTGCAGGAGAACTCCACGACAGGATAGATTTCCACGCTTTGCAGGCTGGAGATGGTCTGACCCGTGGAGGGCACGATGCGGCGGATCTCGTCAAGCTCATCGCCGAAGAAGTCGAGGCGGACGGGAAAGCTCAGGTTTCCCGGATACACGTCCACGGTACCGCCGCGCGTGCAAAAAGTTCCTGGGCCGTCAAGCTCGCCGGTATTGGAGAACCCGCGCGACTCCAACGCATGGATAAGGTCGTCGAAATCCTGGATGCCCGCCGCTTGCGCGCCTGGCATGTCAGCGAGCTCCGCTCCGCAGGCGAAGGTCAACGGCGCAGAGGCGTTGGCATTGACCGGCGGCAGCGTGCGCAGCAGCGCTCGCGCGCTTGCCACCACGACCACCTGACGGCCGATCTGCAGCGCGTGCGCAGCCTCCATTCGTCGGGCGATGGTGGCAAGATCAGCAGGCTTCTTATCGAATGGCAGGTCGGCGCGCTCGGGGAAGCGCAGCACCTTGTCCTCGCCCAGATAGGCGGACAAGCTGCGAGCGAACGACACCGCCGCATCCTCGCCCGCCACCACCGCAAGCGTGGTCTGCGGCTTATGCGAGAATCGCGCGGCGGCCATGAACGGGCGCGCGCTGTTCGCGATGCCCAACGTGCCATCGTCGCCGGCATCGAGATTGGACCAGAATCCATCCAAGCATTCCGAGCGCTCGAGCGCGAAGCGCAGAGAATCGATAAGCATACGTTGCATTCCCCCATCACCATCGGCCAAGCCGGATGCGGCCGTACGCATACAGGCTTGCTTGCGCAGCTTTCCTTCGTGTAAGCCGCGCACGTTTTCAGGATGAAAAGTGTATCACGCACCTTCGTGGCGGCTCGACAAGCCGACAGCAAGCAACACGCAAACAGCAACATTTGTTCGTGTATTTCACCGTACTACCGTCTCGTGAAAGAAACGTTGAGGCGTGGTGGGGCGATGTCAGAAACGTTCAGACGCAGCGCACGGCACTTGAGCAAGCGATTCTCAACATCAGGCGAACTGCTTATCATTTTCTTGATTTACCTGGTCTTGTTCGGATTTTCCTATGTATTTCCATTGTGCTTCGGTGTTCTTTATGTGTCCAGATAACATAACGATTTTTCTGCCGAAAAGCCGTGTACAACATCTTTCGATATACTGCTGTTTAGATTGAACCGAGAACCGGAAGGATCGCCCATGCCGCGCGAGTTGATGAAGGATAAAAGGGAACGCGCGATAGCCATCGCCCAAAGAATGGACGAGCACTTTCCAGCCGCAGAGTGCGCGCTGCATTATTGGGGCGACCCTTTCAAATTGACTATAGCGGTGTTGCTGTCGGCGCAAACCACCGACAAAGGAGTGAACAAGGTCACGCCTGCATTATGGGAACGTTATCCAACGCCGGAAGCTCTAGCTCATGCCGACGTGAACGAAGTCGAGGAGATCATCCGCACCATCGGCTTCCACCATGCGAAAGCCGCGAACTGCATCAAATGCGCTCGAATGGTGATCAGCGATTTCGGAGGCGAAATCCCGCAAGATATGGCGTTGATTCAAAAGCTGCCCGGGGTTGGACGCAAAACCGCCAACGTGGTGCTCAATGAAGCTTTCGGCATCGTCGAGGGCATCGCAGTGGATACCCACGTGTTCCGTATCGCACACAAGCTGAAGCTTGTGGGACCCTCCGCAGATACGCCTCAGAAGAGCGAGGACGCCCTGCTAAAACTCTACCCGAAGCAATATTGGGGGCCCATCAATCACCAGTGGGTACTGTTCGGCCGTCAAACGTGCATCGCACGCCGGCCGAAATGCGAAGAGTGCTTTCTTTCCGATCTCTGCCCTTCCGCCGGCAAAAAATAATGCCCTGCAGCAATGTTACGCAAGGTGGCAGCACCACATTTCGAAGGTCAAGCTAAAATGGCTCCTGCTTCAAACATGAAGCGGGAGCCATGCCCTATAAGCGGTGCGCAACAGCACATGCAAGCAATCCCTAAAACACTGCCGCAATGCTACGTACGGCAGCACCCGATTGAAATTCGCTGACAAAACCAAAACACCGAGAAGCGAAACCTCTACCCCAATTGGCTCTGCGAGCCGCACGGAACGCCGACGTCGCTTTTCACGCCCAGCAGAGGATCGGACAACTTTTCCTTGAACAGCTTCATGAACACCTTCATTGCAAGCCCATTGCCGAATGCGGCCACAATGGTGCCTTCGCGAATACCAACAATCCCGCCCAGACAGCTCAGCGAAATTACGAACGTGGCGATTACACACAAAGGGTCCCAAATGAGCTTCGCCGTGGAGTTCTTCAACCCAAACCGGTAACTTATGCCCTGCATAACGCCCTCGCTTGGCAGTGCGATGATATCGGGCGGCAGGTAGTATACATACCCAAAACCCATGATGATCAAGCTTAGCGCCAAATAGCCCAGCTGTGCGCCATAGCACATTGGATCAGGGACGAATGAGAACAGGTAGTTGGCAAAATCGACCACAATACCGAAGGCCATGGAAACCGGAACCTGCAGCAAGTTCTTCGGCTCGAATGCGCGACCTTTCAACACCATCTGCAACACCACGAACGACGTGTAAAAGATAGCGGTCCAGGTGCCCATCGACCACCCGTTCGCAAGACCAGCAACATATGCCATTGAGGAAGCCGGCGAGATTCCGAGTTCTGATTTCACCGAACAGGCGATAGCAAGCGCAACGAGGAACAAGCCGATGCAGTACGATATCCACCTACGAACAAGAAAAGAAGCGCTATTGCGGCTCATAATCGTCATAATCGAGAACGCCTTTCGGTTCACCCGGTAAGCTCAGGAGCCCACCGTTTGCAGAAGCGGCATTATTCTACGTTCATGGCTGCCAAATTGCGCCACCCAAATAGGGTCGATTGGGCAAAATGCCGCTCGATTGTCATCACGCAAGTCGCACCGCGATGATAACAAAGGCCGGTCCGTAGAAGCTCAATCATGTTCCGCACTACGATCCAACGAACTAAATTCCTATTGCGACCTGGTATAATGGTGTTTGTTGGTTTGCAATCAGCACCAGCCGAGCAGTCCTCCACCTGCATTTCGATGCGGCGCGCCTGCCGCCACCGCAATGCACCAAGGAGGATTCATGGCAAACGTAGGCGATATCATCGTTTTCAAAC
>CALEWN010000092.1 GCA_937925385.1 uncultured Senegalimassilia sp. | reverse complement strand
ACGAGACTTTTTGGACGCGCTGTTTTTCTTGTCGCTCACCGCCTACGCCTCCTTCCCTGCTGCGCGCACGTTGATGCCGCGGTCGGTGCCGCCTGCGAACGTGAGATAGCTGTTCGACGGGCATGCGTTCTCACACGCGCCGCATCCGTTGCATTTCGCCTGGTCGATGACGGGACGGTTCGCATCGTCCAGCGCAATCGCCCCGTATGGGCACGAGTCGACGCACACCTGGCAGCCGCCCTGGGCCCAGGCGATGCAGCGCTCGCGGTCAACGACCGCGATGCCGATGACCTGCGCCGGGTCGTGCGCGCCCGCAATCGACCCCGCCGGGCACACGTCCTCGCAGACGCCGCAAAAGTCGCATACGCCGCGATGGAAATCCATGATGGGCGTCCGCCAGTTGAGCACGCCGTCCTCGAGCACGCCCGTGCGCAGGCAACGCTGCGGGCAAGCCGTTTCGCAGCGGTTGCACTTCAAGCAGGTGGCGCGAAAATGCGCCTCGTCCTGCGCGCCGGGAGGGCGCAAAAGCCCCCGATCCTCGCCTTCAAGCGCGTACGCCGCTCCGCCGACCGCGAACATGCTAGCCACGGCCCCGGCGCCGACCAGCACCCCGCGACGCGTGATGCTCGGCTGATCGCCCATAAACCTATCCTTTCTCGTCTTACAGCCGCACCCCCTCGGCCTCTTTCCGCAGCTTGCCCCGACGCGAACAGGGCGAAGCGATTGCAGCCAGACCGCGCAAGCGCATCCACCTCGACCACTTTTCGCCGATCATCAGGCGAAACGCACTATGCCGTCTGCTTGTCCGCCAGGCCTTGCAGCACCTCGAGCTCGTCAGCGATCACCCCGGTCTCCATATGCACGAACCCGCGCGCAACCTTCGCGACCCCGCGATAGAAGCGGGTTTCGGCCACATCGAGCACGGCATCGCACAGATCGTCGATCCAGTTGAGCTGATGCAACCGGTGAAAATCGGAGACCGTTTCGGCAAGCGCCTGAGCGCGCGCAAAATCACCCGCCAAGAGCGCAGCGTTCGTGCGCTCGATGACCGTCGCCAAAAACTCGAACTCAAACGACACATGGTCCTCGGGCACATGCAAATCGGCCTGCGGCTGGATGCCCTGCTCGCAATACATCTTGTAGACCTCGTCGCGCGCCTCCTGCATCATGAGCCCGAGCTGACTGGTGAACACGCTTTCGAACGGCGTGGCGGCAAATGTCTCGTAATTCCCCGCCGCAAGGAACGTGTGCGCGTAATCGCAGGCCAGCGCCTGACGCGTGCCGGAATTCACATGGCGAAGGTAACGTCGCATATCGTCGTAGCCC
>CALEWN010000091.1 GCA_937925385.1 uncultured Senegalimassilia sp. | reverse complement strand
GCGGCGCATGCTCATGGCGTGCCGCTGATCGTGGATAATACGTTCCCGACGCCGGTGAACTGCAATCCGATCAAATGGGGTGCGAATATCGTTACGCACTCCACTACTAAGTATATGGATGGGCATGGTGCGTGCGTTGGCGGCTGTATCGTTGATGCAGGTACGTTCGATTGGATGGCGCATGCCGACAAGTTCCCTGGGCTTACGACTCCTGATGAGAGCTATCACGGGGTTGTGTATGCTGAGAAATTTGGCCAGGGCGGCGCGTTCATCACGAAATGCACCTCGCAGCTTATGCGCGACTTCGGATCGATTCAGAGCCCTCAGCATGCCTTCATTCTGAATCTTGGTTTGGAAAGCCTTCATGTGCGCATGCCTCAGCATTGCAAGAATGGTCAGGCTGCTGCCGAGTTCCTGCAGGCGCATCCGAAGATCAGCTTTGTGAGGTTCCCGGGTTTGGCGGGCGACCCGTACTATGAGTTGGCTCAAAAGTACATGCCCCACGGGACGTGCGGCGTTGTTTCCTTCGGTTTTGAGGGCGGTCGTGCTGCCGCTGAGCAGTTTATGAAGAGCCTGAAGCTGGCTCAGATTGCCACGCATGTTGCCGATGCTCGCACTTGCGTGCTTCATCCGGCTAACGCCACGCATCGTCAGATGAATGATGAGGAGCTGGTGGCTTGCGGTATCTCTCCGGATATGGTGCGTTTGAGCTGCGGTATCGAGTCTACTGACGACTTGCTGGCGGATCTGGAGCAGGCGCTCGCAACGGTGTAAGGCTGATTGGCCGCAGGCAAGTGGGAGGTTTGCGCTTGCTTCAATGGCTGTTGTCTGATTTGTGCTTGAGGGTAACTGGTCTAGACTTTTGCGGTTACGTTTCAGGGGCTATAGGCGCCTTTGTGTGTTGCAAGATGTTCGTTGCGATGCTGTCGAGATGTGACTAGTTGATATCTTCAGTCATTTGCGCATATGACATCGAATGGTTCCATGGGGTGTAAGAGCGGCTTGTCGGTTGCGTCCGGCAAGCCGCTTTTGTATTTTGGATTGTTCCTTCCAATGAGCCGATGTATGGTGCATTGGTCAGTTTGCTGGCTTTCCCCGCATAAGCTTTTGCGGTTTGCTGTTTGGTTTGAGTTAAGGCGTGGTACCGTTGGCGAGACGGTTGAATTCGAGCATATTGAGATTGGTGGGACTGATGAAGAGGTTGCTGTATATCGATAGTTGCGTGTTGCGTGAGACTTCGCGTACGAAGCGAATCGCAGATGCTTTGGTTGAGCATTTGCTGTCTACCGGTGAATACGTTCTTGAACAGTTGGTTCTTGAAGACTTGGGCCTTCTTCCGTTGACTTCGAAGACGTTGGCGCGTCGCAACGAATTGCGTTACGCGGGGGACTATGACGACGCCATGTTTGATTTTGCTCATCAGTTTGCGGAGGCGGATGAGATCGTCATTGCCGCGCCGTTTTGGGAGGGCGCTTACCCGGCATTGCTGAAGGTGTATTTCGAGCACATCAGCGTTGTGGGCATTGTGAACCGCTATACCGATCATGGTCCCGTTGGGATGTGCCGAGCTAGCAAATTGCATTACATTACAACGCGCGGTGGTTTTGCGACCGATGAGCAGGACCTGGGCTGGCAGAACGTGAAGGGTCTGGCGAAGGTGTACGGCATCGGTGCCGCTGACTGCATCAGCGCCAATGCAACCGACGTGCCTACCACCGATGTTGACACAGCGGTGGCTGCTGCGATCGTCGGTATCCCCCAGCTGATTGGGGAATAGGGCCAGCCCGAGTGCGGTTGGAGGCTGTTTCCAGATGGGTTGCGGTGCTTACGCGTCACACTTCGACGCGAGCTCTTTGCGGGCTTTTGATCTGCGCGGATGCAGCCGCTTGCCGGAACGCGGGTGGTAGGGCTTGCGTGTAGCGGGGCGAAGAATCATGATGGATGCAACCAACTTGTTGATACCGCTGCTGTGCTATGCGAATGGGGCTGGTGGGATATGAATTACTCTGAGATCAAATATTTCGATATCGCCAACGGCGAGGGCGTGCGCACTAGCCTGTTCGTGTCGGGGTGCCGTCATGGGTGCCCGGGTTGCTTCAACCCCGAGCAGTGGGATTTCACTGCGGGGAAGCCGTTTTCGCCTGAGGTGCAGAATGAGATTCTCGAGAGCCTGGCACCGGAATATGTCGACGGTTTGAGCCTTTTGGGCGGCGAGCCCATGGAGCCGGAAAACCAGCGCGCATTGGTTGATTTCGTCGAGCGCGTGCGCGAAACGTATCCTGGGAAGACGGTTTGGTGTTACACGGGTGATTTGCTTGAGGATTTGCAGAACCCCGAAAGCGCACGTCATACCGAGGTGACCGATCGCCTGCTTGCGGCGATCGATGTGTTGGTGGACGGCCCGTTTGTGCAGGCGCACCACGACATCACGCTGCGCTTCAGGGGGTCGTCGAACCAGCGCATCATCGATTTGCCGGCAACGTTGGCCCAGGGCACAGTTAAGCCCTGGAGAGACGATCCGCAGTTCGTGAGCCATGTGATGGTGGTTTAGGGGGCCGAGATACGGTAAATTTCAGGAAAGCCTTCTTGGAATAACAAGAGGGCTTTTGCCGCATGGCAACATGTTTGGTCGACTGAATCGCTTGTAATCATATGTCAGTTTAAGGATTCACCCTGGGATTGTGTTACCAGATGCAGAATCAGGGGGGTGGCCTGTGCCAAGATTTTGGAAACGCGAGCTCGAGGAATCAGGCCGCCATGGGAAGCTCTTCGGGCTTGGGCACCGTGCGTTCGAAGAAAGCCGCCATAGCCTCTGCCGGCACCTTGTAGCCGATCGTCGAGTGGGGCCTGCGGCGGTTGCAGTGTGCCTCGATGAGCTCGATCGACGCATGCTTGGCGGAGTCCCTGGTCGGAACAGCACTGCTCTATCGGTCTGCCCGCCGAGATTGTGCAGTCGGCGGTCTCGCGCCTGAACTCGTCGGTGTGTTTGGCGGCTGGGTTGGGCATGGCATCGTCCTTTCGGTCGTCACCGGCATGCGTGTCCGAAAAGATGATACGGGTCACGTCCCAAGCTGCTCGGCAAGGCTGTGAGGGCGATGATCCTTGCGATTTCCCGCAGCTTTCCCCTTCCCTAAGAAGGTTGTTCGCTGCTGCCATCTTAGCGGGAAGGGAAAGAAAATGCGGGGCGCAGTCGTGTGACCGCGCCCCGCATTGGCGTAAGATGCGTATCGCTTAGGCGATTAGCTGGGAAATCTGATCCACGAGCGAGTTCGGGAACACGTACGTACCGCCGAGTACGTAAGTCTTTTCAACGGCGGAGGCGTTACTCGTCAAGAAGTCGTCGATGGTGACGGTGTTCTTGTCTTCGAGCTTCGCATTGCCGTTTGTCAGCAGCACCACGCTGCCGTTCTTTCCGGCAAGCGCCGCGCCCGCGATGGCGTCGGTGCCCTTTGCGTCTTCAGCGCCGCAGGCGATGACCGCGTTGTCGGCGACCAGCAGGCCCTTTTCAACCATATACGTTGCGATGGCGTTGGACGTGTCGTAGCCGTCGTTGCCGTACATGCGGGTGTAGCTGCGGCTGCCCAGCGTGTTTTCGACCGACTCCTTGGACACGGCGCCGGGGCCGCCCGGCACGTACACCTCGGATGCGGAATAGTAGCCCTTGCCGGTGAGCATGGTGATGGCCAGGTCGGGCAGCGCGCGATCGGCCGAGGTGGCGCCGGCGGACTCAAGGAAAATCGGCACCTGGTACTTATAGGCGAATGAGCTGATGGAAAGCGCATCCTGGAAGTTCACCGACGAAGTGACGATGGCTTTGTCTTGCGGCCCATTCAGGCGCGTGAGCTCGGCAGCACAGGCGACTGAGGTGTCCTCGGCCTCGTTGCCGTACAAGCGATTGTTCTCGACATCTTTCGCCGAAACGCCCAGTAGTTCGGCAACGTCGGACGCCACGTCGCTTGAGATGACGGCGCCGCCGCCCACGATGATGACGTTGGTGATGCCCAGGCGCTCGATGGCGTCGCGCGCCGCCGGTGAAAGCTCGTCTCTGCCCGTGAGCAGGATGGGCGCGTCAAGCGCGCCGGCAAGCCCCGTGGCGCTCATAGCGTCGGCGAAGCCGTTGTCGGTTGCCAAGATGGCGGTGTCCGCCTTGCTAAATGTTGCAAGGGCGATGGCCTGCGCGGTCTCGGCGCTGGTTTCCCCGCTCAGGCGGGTGATCGGCGACGCTTTGGCTGCGCCGGCAGCATCGGCAGATGCGTCGGCGGCCCAGGCGACGCCGGGCGCGCATGTGCAGGTTGCCAGGCACAGCGCGAGGCAGGCATTTCGAAATCGGCTGACAGTGCTCATGAAACCGTCCTTTCGTGTGGTCGCTTGCACTGGAACAGGGGTCAGGTACGGTGTTCCAGTGAGCCGCGATCGGGGTCATGATGCGTGGGCGGCCGGGTGCGTCTGCCCACGCATGTGCTTGCTTGGCAGCGAGTATATCGCAACTGGCGCTCTGCTGCGCCGCAGTGGCGCAACTTGCCGGTTTTTGGTCGATTTAACTGGGAAAACATGCGTTTGGCATATTGGTTTTCGCATGCGCGCAAGAACTTTTCGTTCCTCACCGAAGCGTGCTTGATTTCGGCCGGTTCATGGTGCAGTTAGCTTTATACTCGGGGTAATCGATAAGGTTATTCGTCCGATTTCGAAGAGGAAGTGGTGTGATGAGTCATGCAGTGCGCATTCGATGTGCGGGGCTTGGGCAAGTATGCTGCGCCGTTGCGCTTGCGGCGGCATGCGCGGCGTTCTGGGCAGCCCCCGCATGGGCAGATGACAACCAGGCAGGCGGCGCGCATGCGGCGCAGCATGCGCGGTCCGAAGAAGTGTTGGCGGGCGCGTCGGAAAACGCCTCCGATGTGAGCGCCGCCGTTCCTTCTGCCGGCGAAACAGCCGGGGTTGACGCTTCCGCACGTGATGTCGCGACGCAGCCTGTCGCTTCCGATGTTGTGCAGGCCGGGGAAGGCGAAGGCGCCGATGATACTGGCGGCACGTCCGCAACGCAGCCCGGCGAGTCTGCGGCTGACCAGCCACCCGTGCCCGCTGATGGCGACGGGCAAGGCACGGCGCCGACGCCCGCTAATGGCGACAGCCAGCCTGCTGCGCCCGCGGACCCTTCGCAGGGTGCAGGCGAAGTCGGCAATGCCGGCGATGCCGTTGACCCATCTCAGTATGAGCGCATCGAGGACGGTGCCTACATTCTCGGCATCGGCTCCGATCGCGTGCTCGATATTGCGGGCGGTTCTATGGCGGATAAGGGCAACGCTCAGATCTACGAGGGCAATGAGTCTACGTCCCAGCGATTCCGCATCACCAACGTGGGGCGCGATGCAAATCACGAATGGATTTACTGCATCACCAATATCGGTTCCGGCCGCGTGCTTGAGGCGCAGGGCGGCAAAACCTCTTCCGGCACCAACGTTTCCCAATACGGGTTCAACGGCTCCGAGGCGCAGTTGTGGTATATCCGCCAGGTCGAAGGCGAAGACGGCACCATCCGCTATTGCTTCGTCAACTACAAGAGCGGTTTGCTGATGACGGTAGACGCCACCGACGTATCCGATGCGGCTAACGTGGTGCTGAAGAAGCAGCGCGAGAACGCGCTGCAGCAATGGGTGCTGAACCGTTGCACGGCTTCCTTTGAAGACGGCGCCTATGTCATCGGCATGGCTTCGGGTGCGTCCGCCGTGCTTGATGTGGAAGCTGCCTCGACAGAAGATGGTGTGCAGATTCAGATTTACGAAGCCAATAACAGCGTGGCTCAGGCCTATGCGGTCAAGTACGACGAGTGGAGCGGCTATTACTACATCGTCAGCTATGCGTCTGGCAAGGCGCTGACCGTTGCCGGCAGCGATGCCAATGGCACCCCGGTGCAGCTGTACGGGTTCACCGGCCGCTCCGAGCAGCTGTGGACCATCATCAAGAACGTTGATGGCACCTTCGCGCTGAAGTCTGCATTCGGCGGGCGCGTGCTCGATGTGCTGGCGGGTTCCACCGCCAATGGCACCAAGGTGCAGATTTACGAGGGTAACGGCACCATCGCGCAGGCGTTTCGCCTGATCGCCACTACGCCCGTGTATAACGGCGGCAGGTTCGAGATCGTCAACCGCGGTAGCGACCGCATCGTGCTCGACGTGGCGTCCGGCTCGCGCGCTGATGGCGCGCAGCTGCAGGGCTACGCGTCCAACGATTCCATGGCGCAGAAGTACATGATCACCGAAAACGGTGACGGCACCTACTTAATTGCCGCCATGGTTTCCGGCTGCTACCTGGGCGTATCTGCTGATGGTACGGTGTGCCAGCAGGATGTTTCCGCCGCCAACGCCATGCGTTGGAAGATGGTTCCCACCAACGATGGCCACTTCGCTATCGTGTCGGCAGATGGCACGTATGTGCTGGCGCTGCGTTTGGCTTCTTCCGACCCCAGCGTTCGCGCGTACCGCAGCGCTGGCCAGCTGGTGGGCGCCGGCTGGACCCTGCGCAAAACCACGCTGCTCAACAGCGGCATGTACTTGATCACCTCGTTTGACGACGGCGACTACGCGCTTGAGATGGTTGGCTCCAGCCTGAGCAACAAGGCATACGCCGAGGTGTGGGAGCAGGATGGTTCCTACACGCAGAAATGGCTGGTCACCAGCTTAGGCGATGACATCTACCGCATCACGAACGTGTGGTCGCAGCGTGTTTTGGAGGTGGCGAACTCCAAAGCTGACGACGATGCGATCGTGTGGCAGAATTGGTGGTACGGTACCGACAACCAAAAATGGTGCGCGGTGTGGAACGGCAAGGGCGGCATCATGTTCCAGACGCTTTTGGGCAACTACGCACTGTCCACCATGGGTTCGTACAATGCAAGCGGCATCGTGCTGCGCAAGATGAACGCTGCAAGCCCGTTCCAGGGTTGGAATTTCGTTGAAACGTCTTTCGGCAATACCATGAGCTTTAGCGATCGCATCAAGATTCTCGATTCCCTCAGCGGCAGCGGTCTGAACGTGTACCGCAGCTTCGACGGCGTGTCCTCGGGCACGGTCGATCGCATCTACAAGGCCATCGGCAATTATGAGAACGAGGGTTATTCCGTCGGGTTCGTGATGATCGACCTGTATTCTGGCGCCAGCGTCTCCTACGGCATGGACAACTACTTCTACAGCGCGAGCACCATCAAGGGCCCCTATGTCATGTCGCTGCTAAAGTACAAGCCGTGGCTGCTCAACAGTTGGGGCGACACGCTGTACAACACCATTAACGTGTCTAGCAACGAGGCGTATGCGGAGCTGCGCAACAACCTGGGTGCGTCGACACTTGACTGGTTCGTTGATTGGACGCATGCCTGGGGCTTTGATTATTCGTCGCATTACGTGTGGTACACGCCGCGCCAGCTGTGCAAGCTGTGGGTTGGCATGGCGGACTACTTGATGGGCAACGAGCAGGACGCCTGGTGGGCGCGTGATGTGTACGGCAACAACATCGCCATCTACTCGCGTCAGGAGCTGGCGTGGAAGGGCGTGCCCATCTACGCGAAGTCCGGCTGGGTTAACGGCAGCACCAACGTCCATAACGAGGGCTACCTGGTAATGGATGGCGACCATCCGTATGTGTGCGTGATCATGTCCAACGAGATTTGGCAGAACAACTGGAAGATGAGAGCGCTCATGTCTGCGATCGACGCGGCCCACGGTGAGCTTGTGTAGCGGCTGCTAAAGTGAAAACGTAGCAGGTCCGGAAGGCCGGCGGTTACCCCGCCGGCCCTCTTGTGCTTATCGAGTGGCCATTTTCCTCATGGTGCTTCTGGCTGATACAATAATAGGTCGCTGTGCCAAGTGATGGGCTTGGTGCATTGGGAAGGACGCGTGCGGAAGGCTCGTGTCCGCAAGGATTAGGAATGCGAGTTTTTGATGGATGCGATCTTTTCGGCTGTGGCCGATGTGCTGCAGCTTATCGTGCAGCCATGCTATGCCTTAACGGGCAACTGGTGGATTTCCATTTTGCTGTTCACCCTCATTACGAAGGTCGTTCTGCTGCCCATGTCGCTGTGGGTTCAAAAGAACTCGATCGTCATGGTGAACGTGATGCCCGAGATCAACCGCATCAAAGTGAAGTACTATGGCGACCGCGAGGCCATTGGTGAAAAGCAGCAGGCGGTGTTCAAGGAGAAGCACTATCATCCGCTGCTTTCCATGGTGCCGCTGTTGGTGCAGGTCATCATCCTGTTCGGTTTGGTCGACGTCATCCATTCCATCACCGATAACGGTGCTCCGGGCACGGAATTTTTAGGTATGGTGCCGGTTACCGATGGCGGGATGTCTTGGATTATGCCGCTGCTTGCTGGGCTTTCGGCTGTAGCGATGGGCTTTGCCCAGAACCGTATCAACCCGCTGCAGCGCGAGCAGTCCCGAGCCGAGAAAAACACTACCAATGGTTTGTCGATCGGCCTATCGTTGATTCTTGGCGTGTTCGTCTCCGCGGGCATGTGCTTCTATTGGATTTGCTCGAACCTGTCCTCCATTGCCATTCAGGCGCTTATGAACATCTGCATCGTGCCGGCCAAGCACATCGACTACGAGGACCTGGCCGCCAGCCGCACCGAAATCGAGGCGCTTGAGGCGCTTGAGGCCGAGCGCAAAACCCCGTGGTGGAAGCGCGATCCGCTCACCAAACGCGAGCGTGCGGATTACAAGCGCTTCTTCAAGATTGCCGGCAAGCACGTTGTGTTCTACTCCGAGGGCTCGGGCTTCTATAAATACTTCAAGGGTGCTATCGATTATTTGCTGGCGAACTCCGACGTGAACATCCATTACATCACAAACGACCCGAACGACCGCATCTTTGCGCTGGCCGAACAGCAGCCGCGCATCAAGCCGTATTACATCGGCCAGAAGCGCTCCATCACGCTCATGATGAAGATGGACGCTGACGTGGTGGTGTCCACCTTGGAGGATTTGGACAACTACTACATCAAACGTTCGTATGTGCGCAAAGATACCGAATACGTGTTCATGCCGCACCATATGACGTCTATGCACCTGACGCCGTCCAAGCAGGCGTACGACCACTACGATACGGTGCTGTGCGTCGGCCCGCACCAGGTTGCCGAGCTGCGTCGCGAAGAACAGCTGTACCAGCTTCCGGCGAAGAACCTTGCGGAATGCGGCTATGACCTGCTGGATGATGATGTGGCCGCCATGGCCGCTCGTCGTGCGGCCGGCAAGATGACC
This sequence comes from uncultured Senegalimassilia sp., assembly GCA_937925385.1. Taxonomy (GTDB): domain Bacteria; phylum Actinomycetota; class Coriobacteriia; order Coriobacteriales; family Eggerthellaceae; genus Senegalimassilia. The sequence continues at coordinate 2,900 of CALEWN010000091.1, read as the reverse complement.
AACGAGCGCCCGGTTGTCATCGTGGCGCCCTCGTGGCAGGAGGACAACCTGCTGGATTCCTGCGCCGATGCGTTGCTGTCGCAGCTGCTGGGGCGTGGCTGGAAGGTTATCGTGCGCCCGCACCCTGAATACACGAAACGTTATCGTCCTCGTTGGATGGCGTTGATCGAGCGTTATTCCCATGTGCCTGAATCCGACTTGTACTTCGAGCGCGATTTCTCTTCGAATGATACGGTGTTTACGTCCGACGTGTTGATTACGGACTGGTCCAGCGTGTTCTGCGAGTTCTCGTTCTCCACGCTGCGCCCGAGCGTGTTCATCAACACGCCCATGAAGGTGGGCAACCCTGATTGGCGCGAGCTGGGCATCGAGCCCACGGACATTTCGTTGCGCAACAAGGTGGGCCGCTCGTTCGATCCTGCGGATTTGTCGGGCTTGGGCGATGCGGTCGCCGAGATGATCGCGCATCCCAATGCTTGGTCGGAGAAGGTGTCGGCCGTGCGTGACGAGATGATTTTCAATCTGGGCCATGCGGCCGAGGTTGCCGGTGAATATCTGCTTGAGCGCGTGCTTATCAAGCAGGACGAGGAAAACGAGGAAGGTGGTCGCGATGAATAAGGTGCTGCCTCGCGCTTGCGTGTACGCGTACGATGCGCTCGCCTTGTTTGCGGTTGCCGTGGTGTTGTCGTTCGCGTTCATCACCCCGGCATACGCTTACGTCGACCCGTCGGTTATGACATATGCCATCCAGGCGGTGGCCGGCGTGGCCGTGGCGCTGTCCACGGTGCTCGGTGTGGCGTTCCGCCGCACGCGCAAGAAGCTGCTGAACGCCTTGGGGGTTGACGAAAATGCCCGCAAGGAACATGAGCCCCGCGTCCACCGCGTTGACGTATCGGGCAATGTGGTGTACACGGCTGCTGATGAAGCGGAGCAGCATGGCCGCGTCTCGCGCGCCGGTTCGCATGCGGCGCGCGCCGATCGCCCGAGTGGCTATGCGCCGAAGTGTGTCATGCGCTTGGCGGTTGGCATGGCGGTATCGTTCTTCGCCGTGTTCACCGTGTTGGTCATCGCTCCTTGCGAAATCATCGCAGGCAACGAAAGCAGCCTGCTGTTCGGCCTGTCAAGCACGTGGACCATTTTTTTGGTCCCCGGCATCTTGATTGCGCTGGCACTCGGCTTGGTGCTGAGCGCGCTGCGCGGCAAGGTGTTCAATGCGGCTGCGCTGCTGGTGTTCGGTGCGGGCCTGGCATGCTACGTGCAGGTCATGGGCTTCAACGGCGGCCTGCCTACGGCAACGGGCGCCACGGTCGATTGGACGCAGTACAAGACCATCATGGTCATCTCCACCGGCGTGTGGGTGGTTATTGCCGTGCTGCCGTGGCTGCTCAGCCAGCTGAACCGCAAGATGGTGCAGTTCGGTTCGCTGTTCCTTTCGGTGGCTTTGGTGCTGGTGCAGGGCGTTGGCCTGGCCAGCCTGTTCGTGGGCAACGAAACCAACAAAAGCAACGACGCGAATTACCTGGTAACCGAAACCGGTATGATGAACGTAACGGAAAAGAACAACGTCGTCGTGTTCATCCTGGACGGCTGCGACACAAAGACCGATGTCATGCCTGCACTCGAGCAGGATCCGTCCATGCTGTCGGAGATGACCGGCTTCACCTGGTTTCAGAATTCAACGCCGGGCATTTCCCCCACGCGCGAGGCGCTGCCAGCGCTGATCACGGGCAAGGTTAACGCGCCGCATTCCGATTCCGCCAACAACGAAAAGGCGCAAAACACCGATTACCTTGCCGATTTGGACAACGCGGGCTATGACGTTGGCCTGTACAGCGATATGATTCCGGGCACCACCCCCGATACCTACGAGCACACGATTAACGGCTTGCAGGACGGCGGGGAATGCGCTGACGTTATCAAACCGAATGCCGCCGAAACGCGCACGGCGCTGTGGAAGTGCGCGATGTATCGCGATTTGCCGTGGGCGTTCAAGCCATTCTTCTGGTTCTACACCGATGAGATCAATGTTGCTATGGGCACCACCGACAGCGATTCTGGCGACGCGAAAACCACGGAGTCGGGTTATCAGATCGATACCACACCGTACATCACCAACGACGCCGGCTTCTATGAGAAGCTGTCGTCTACGCAGAAGCTAAGCGTGGTTGACAACGACAGCACGGGTTCGTTCAGGTTGATTCACCTGAATGGCCCACACTACCCGTACATCCTGGATGCCGACGCGCAACTTTCCGACAACAGCGACCGCGTGACGCAGACGCGCGCATCGTTCCGCATCGTAAGCGAGTACATCGAACAGATGAAGCAGCTGGGCGTGTACGACGATGCCACCATCATCATCACCGCCGATCATGGCTATCGTTCGGAGTCGAACTTCGATTGCATCAACAACGAACTGGTCATGAGCCCGGTCATGCTGGTCAAGCCCGCGCAGTCGAGCACCGACGCTTCCAGGCCGCTGCAGGTGTCGCAGGTGGCCGTGGACAACGTCGACGTTATGGCTACCGCGCTGACCGGTGCGCCGAACATCGACGCTGCGGAGTATCCGGACAGCATGCTTTCCATGCAGGATACCGACCGCACGCGGTATTTCTACTTCTGCATCAAGGACGAAACGCTCGCGGAAAAGGGTTGGATGGAGCTGCAAATCACCGGCGACGCGCTGGACGCCAACAATTGGACGCCTACGGGTCTGGTGTACGACAACAGCCTTGAGCAGTGGGTTTACATTGACGACCAGCAGGAATTCCAAGATAAGTGGTTGAAGTACCTGTATAAGAATATGCGGTAGCGCTGCGAATTCCCCGGGTTGAAGCGGCCCCGACAAACTAGGGTTGTCCGGGCCGCTTGGTTTAATGACTTCAGTCTGGCGCGCGCGG
>CALEWN010000090.1 GCA_937925385.1 uncultured Senegalimassilia sp. | reverse complement strand
CTCGGCTGGATCGTCATCGGCGGCCTCTCCTTCCCGTTCTGCATCGTGCTCGTGGCCATCATCCCGTTCACGCGCGTGGTGGTGGGAACCTCGCTCGGCGTTCCCGGCGCCATCGTCCCGCTTACCGTGGCGGCCATCCCGTTCGTGGGCCGCATGGTCGAGCAGAGCCTGGCCGAGGTCGACGGCGGCCTGATCGAGGCGGCGCAGAGCTTCGGCGCGAACACGTGGCAGATCGTGTGCAAGGTCATGCTGCGCGAAAGCCTGCCCAGCTTGGTGCGCGGCGCGTCGATCACCGTCATCACCTTGTTCGGCTACACCGCCATGGCCGGCGCGGTCGGCGCGGGCGGCATCGGCGACATCGCCATCCGCTACGGCTACCAGCGTTATTTGGGCGATGTCATGATCGTCTCCATCGTGCTGTGCGTCGTGCTTGTGCAGGTGTTCCAATCCATCGGCGACCTGGTCGCTCGCGTGGTGGACAAGCGCGTTCGCAGGTCGTAGGGCGTTCGCATCAAGCGCGCGTCAGCGTAATAGGGTTTCAACCGCTTTCAGGCCGCCTTTCGGGGCGGCCTTTTGCGTGGTCTATGCCGGTTTTCGATGGGAACCCCTGGGTTTCATTCGCTTTCGCAATGCGCGAGGTGCGTAACGCATTTGCAACATGCGCTGATATAATCTCCCTCTAGAAGATGTTTGGATCCGCGCCGCCGCATGGGCTGGCGCGTGAAGGAGGAACCGTTCATGGCTTCCAACCCGGAGCAGGATTTCGTTCTGAAAACCATTAAAAGCCGCGATGTGCACTTCGTGCGATTCTGGTTCACCGATGTGCTCGGCAGCATGAAATCGTTCGCCGTCATCCCCAGCGAGCTTGAGGACGCTTTCGCCGACGGCATGGGCTTCGACGGCAGCTGCATCGAGGGCTTCTGCCGCACCGAGGAATCCGATATGCTGGCGTTTCCCGACGCCTCCACGTTCCAGGTGCTGCCGTGGCGCCCGGAGAGCAACGCCGTGGCGCGCATGTTCTGCGATATCCGCACGCCCGACGGCAAGCCCTTCGAGGGCGACCCGCGCCATGTGCTGGCGCGCGTGGTGGGCAAGGCCCAGGACATGGGGTACGTGTTCAACGTCGGCCCCGAGGTGGAGTTCTACTACTTCAAGGACGCCGAGGGCACCGAGCTTTTGGATCGCGGCGGCTATTTCGACCTGACCAGCTTGGATTACGCCAGCGACCTGCGACGCGACACCGTGCTCACCCTTGAGAAGATGGGCATTCCCGTGGAGTACAGCCATCACGAGAACGGCCCTTCCCAGCACGAGATCGACCTTCGCTTCACCGACGCCCTGTCCATGGCCGATGCGGTCATGACCTACAAGCTGGTGGTGAAGGAGATCGCCATGAAGCACGGCGTGTACGCCTCCTTCATGCCCAAGCCCCTCACCGATGCCCCGGGCAGCGGCATGCACGTGCACATGAGCCTGTTCGATTTCGACGGCTCCAACGTGTTCTTCGACCCCGAGGACCCGCAGGGCTATCATCTGTCGGCCACCGCGAAAAGCTTCCTTGCGGGCATCCTGAAGTATGCGCCCGAGTTCGCCTTGATCACCAACCCCTGCGTCAACTCCTACAAGCGCCTGCTCGCCGGCGGCGAGGCGCCTATCTACCTGTCGTGGGCCCGCGCCAACCGCTCCACGCTCGTGCGCGTACCCGGTTATCGCCCCAATCGTGAGGTGGCGTGCCGTTTGGAGCTGCGCAGCCCCGACCCCAGCGCCAACCCTTACCTCACCTTCGCGGTCATGCTGGCGGCGGGTCTGGCCGGCATCGAAGAGGGGCTTGAGCCCCCTGCGCCCATCGAGGATTGCGACCTGTTCACCCAATCGCGTCAGGAGCTGCTCTGCCAAGGGTTCCGCACGCTTCCCGAAAGCCTCGGCCAGGCCGTCGAGCTGTTCAGGGGCTCGAAGCTTATGCGTGAAACGCTTGGCGAGCACATCTGCGATTACCTGGTCGAAGCCAAGCAGGCCGAGTGGGACGAGTACCAGTCCAACGTGTCCACTTGGGAGCTTGACCGCTACCTGGCGGTTCTGTAACGGTGCGCGGGACGCGACGTAAGGAGGTTCGCTAACAATGAGGAAAACGGTTATATTCATCGCGGACAGCCTTGATAACGCCCATAAGTTCCAGCAGGTTCTCTCGGGCCTCGACGTCGATGTCGCGGCGGGGTCCTCGGTGCAGTTCAAGAAGCTGCTGTCCCAACATCCTTCCTACGACCTGGTCATCTACGAGGCGCGCGCCGATGCGCTGGCAACCTTGTCGCAGGTGGAATCGGTGCTGCTCGAGGACGGATCGGCGTCCCTCCTGGTCATCGTCAACGAGGCGCAGCTTCCCGAGTTCCGTCTTCCCGTGCAGGTGAAAAGCGATTTCGTGGTGCACGGCGCCGGCAGCGAGGAGTGTGCCGCGCGTATCCGCCAGCTTCTGTGGCCGGGCAATGAGAGCACCTCGACCGATTACGTGACGGTGGACAACATGACCATCAACCTGGCCACGTACCAGGTCACGGTGGGCGGGGAGCCGCTCGACTTCACGTATCTCGAATATGCGCTGCTGGCGTTTCTGGTCACCCATCCGGGCCGCACGTACAGCCGCGATGCCCTACTGCGCCGCGTGTGGGGCTTCGATTACTACGGCGGCAGCCGTACCGTCGACGTGCATGTCAGGCGCGTTCGCGCAAAGCTCGGACCGGAGCTTTCGCAGCATCTGGAAACGGTACGCGGCGTCGGCTATCTTTGGAGCGCATAGCCGGCAAACAGTGCTTGTCTGATGCGGTTGGCGCCGCTTCGCCTTCGCCGCTTATATAATGGTGGGAAAGCGCAACCAACCTGAAGGAAGCTCTATGCCTGAGAAGAAAGTGGCCGTCATCGACGGCAACTCGTTGATGCACCGCGCCTTCCACGCGGTGCCGCCGACCATGAATGCCCCGGACGGCACGCCCACCAACGCCGTGTTCGGCTTCATCTCCATGCTGCTCAAGTTCATCGACATCTCCAACCCCGACGCCATCGTGTGCGCCTTCGATGCCGGCCGCCCGAAGTTCCGCACCGAGGCGCTCGAGCAGTACAAGGCCCAGCGCCCTCCCATGGACCCGGGTCTGAAGGCGCAGTTCCCCATCATCGAGGAGCTGCTCGAGTCCATGAGCATCCCCGTGGTGCGCGTGACGGGTTGGGAAGGCGACGATATCCTGGGCACCGTGGCGGCGCGCGACGAGGCGCTGGGGTATCGCACGCTGCTGGTCTCGGGCGATAAGGACGTCTACCAGCTGTGCTCCGAGCTCACGCACGTGGTCACTACGCGCAAGGGCATTACCGATGTGGCCATCTACGGTCCGGGCGAGGTGCGCGAGCGCTATGGCGTGGAACCTTCGCAATTCCCCGATTTCCTGGGACTTAAGGGCGACAGCTCCGATAACATCCCCGGCGTGCCGGGCGTGGGGGACAAAACGGCGGCGAAGCTGCTGGGCGCCTACGGTAGCCTCGAGGGCATCTACGAGCATATCGACGAGCTGCGCGGCAAGCAAAAGGAGCGCATGGAGGAGAACCGCGAGGCGGCGTTCACCAGCCGCAAGGTGGCTACCATCGTGCGCGACCTGGACTTTCCCTTGGACCTTGAAGGCGCGGCGTTTCCGGCGTTTAGCGCGCAGGCCGTCACCGAGGCGTTCTCGAAGTATCGCTTCAACTCGCATCTGACGCGCGTGCTCAAGCTGGTGGGCGAGGCCCCTCAGCGCGAATCCGCGGCTATCGAGGTGGGCCAGGTTCTGCATGGCGAAGAGGCCCAGAAGCTTATGGATGAGGTCCTGGAATCGGGCGAGCAGGTGGGCGTGGCCATCGTCGATCCCGAGCAGGAGTCGCTGTTCGGCGGTGGGTCGGTCGTGGCCGTGTCCGCTGCGCAGGGCTGCGCCGTGTTCGCCGAAGATGCGGCGTTCTCCCAGCTCGCCCGCTTGATCGCCGGCGGCAACTTCGCCGCGCTCGATGTGAAGGCGGCCGTGCATCGCGTCTATCCCGCCGACAACGCCCTTCCCGCGCTCGTCGACGATGCCCAGCTCATGTCCATGCGCGCCTTCGACCTGGGGCTTGCCGGGTACGTGTTGAACTCGTCGGTGTCCGAGTGTACCTACGACGTGCTGCTGGACACCTATATGGGGGGCGTGTTGCCCGAGGCGAAAACTGAAGAGCAGTGCGCTGCCGCACAGGCCGCGGCCGCGCGCGCCCTGGTCGGTCCGCTCACTCGCGCCCTCAAGGACGAAGGCTCGGAGCGCGCCTATTTCGATATCGACCTGCCGCTCGTGGCGGTGCTTGCCATCATGGAGCGCACCGGCGCGGCCATCGACATCGAGCGCCTCGCGCAGCTGGGCGCGTCCACGGGCGGGCAGATCGAGGGCCTGCGAACGCAGATCTTCGAGCTTGCCGGCCAGGAGTTCAACGTGGATTCCCCCAAGCAGCTCGGCCACATCCTGTTCGAGGTGCTTGGGCTTCCTGCGCGTAAAAAGACCCAGCGCGGGTATTCCACCGATGCCAAGGTGCTCAAGGACCTCTCCGAGATCCACGAGCTGCCCGCCCTTGTGCTGCGCTATCGCGAGCTGGCGAAGATCAAGTCCACCTACATCGACGCGCTACCGCGCATGCGCGCCGGCGACGGGCGCGTGCACTCCAGCTTCAATGAGACCGTCACCACCACCGGTCGTCTGTCCTCTTCGGACCCCAACCTGCAGAACATCCCCGTGCGCACGCAGTTCGGGCGCCACATCCGCGAGTGCTTCATCCCGCTCGAGCCGGGATGCAAGTTCCTCTCGGCCGACTACTCGCAGATCGAACTGCGCCTGCTCGCGCACCTTTCCGGCGATGAGGCGCTCATCCAGGCGTTCACCAGCGGCGCGGACTTCCACGCCTCCACGGCGTCTCGCGTGTTCGACGTGCCCATCGACCAGGTCACGCCCGAGCAGCGCAGCCGCGCCAAGGCGGTGAACTTCGGCATCGTCTACGGTCAGCAGGCGTTCGGGTTGGCGCAAAGCCTAGGCATCTCCATCGTCGAGGCGAAGGGCATGATCGACCGCTACTTCGACGTGCACCCCGGCGTGCGCGCCTATCTCGATGAAACCGTCGAGCAGGCACGTGCAAACGGCTATGCGGAAACCATGTTCGGGCGAAAGCGCCATATCCCCGAGCTGCACGCCGCCAACGGCAACACGCGTGGCTTCGGCGAGCGCACCGCCATGAACCATCCCATGCAGGGCAGCGCCGCCGATATCATCAAGCTGGCCATGCGCCAGGTGCAGCAGTGCCTTATGGAAGAGGGCTTCAAGGCCCGCTTGCTCGTTCAGGTGCACGACGAGCTGGATTTCAGCGTGCCCGATGGGGAAGTGGAGGCGCTCTCGGCCATGGTCCGCGACGTCATGGAGCATGTGGTTCAGCTGAAGGTGCCCTTGCTCGCTGACATCTCGGCCGCCGATACCTGGGCTGAAGCGCACTAGCTTGTGGTCATTCCGTGAAGCGCGGCGGCAATGCGGAAAAAGCCGGCAACGCCGCCGCGTGTGTCCACAACATCTGGTATCATATCGAATGTTGTGCCCGAGGAGGCGCAGTGGAAATAAGTGCGATGATACGCGGAGACTGTGCATTCGATCACTTCGTTGACTTGCTACGGTCGCGCTGCTAAGCTATCGCCTTGCGTTTATTTCGAAAGTAGGAGAAAACATGTACGCAATCGTGAAAACGGGCGGCAAGCAGTACAAGGTTGCCGTCGGGGACAAGCTCAACATCGAGAAGCTGGACGCCGAGGTCGGCGCCACCGTCGAGCTTCCGGTCATTTGCTTCGTCGACGGTTCCACCGTCGAGGCCGATCCGGCCAAGGCAGCTGCCAAGAAGGTCACGGCCATCGTGCTCGAGCAGTTCAAGGGCCCCAAGCAGCTGGTGTTCAAGTTCAAGAAGCGCAAGAACTACAAGAAGCTGCGCGGCCATCGCCAGCAGCTCACGCGCGTTGAAATCAAGTCCATCGCTTAATTGTAAGGAGGGAATGAAATGGCACATAAGAAAGGTCTCGGTTCTACCCGTAACGGCCGCGATTCCCACGCAAAACGACTGGGCGTGAAGATGTTCGCCGGCCAGCAGATCAAGACGGGCCAGATCATCGTCCGTCAGCGCGGCACCAAGTTCCATCCCGGCGACAACGTCGGCCGCGGCAAGGACGACACGCTGTTCGCTCTGTGCGACGGCACGCTGGAGTTCACGCGCGGCGTGAAGCGTCGCGTGCATGTCCGCCCCCAGGCGTAGCACAAGCCGCACGCGTGTGCGTGGCATCTATGCATTCGCGAAGCCCCCTGCCTGTCAGGGGGCTTTTTTCGTATACAATCAGGCGATACACGCAATCCTAAAACCGATGGAGGTCACATCGTGTTCATTGATAAGGTCCGAATTCACGTCAAGGGCGGCGACGGCGGCGCAGGCTGCATGTCGTTTCGCCGTGAGGCCCATGTGCCCAAGGGCGGTCCCGACGGCGGCGACGGCGGCCATGGCGGCAACGTGGTGCTTGAAGCCGATGCCAGCGTGTCCTCGCTGATCGATTACCGCTTCAAGCATCACTTCAAGGCCGAACGCGGCACGCACGGCAAGGGCAGCCGCATGCATGGCGCCACGGGCGCCGATCTGGTGCTCAAGGTGCCGGTGGGTACCGTGGTCCACGAGTACTTCGAGGAATCCAAGGAAACCGGCGAGCTTATGGCCGACCTTACCCACGACGGCGAGCGCATCACCGTCGCCGACGGCGGCATGGGCGGTCGCGGTAACATCCACTTCGTCACCTCCACGCGCCGCGCACCGGCGTTCGCCGAGTTGGGCGAGCCTGCGCAGGAGCGCTGGATCGAGCTTGAGATGAAGCTCATGGCCGATGCGGCCCTTGTTGGCATGCCCTCGGCTGGCAAAAGCTCGCTCATCTCGAAGATCTCGGCCGCTCGCCCCAAGATCGCCGATTACCCGTTCACCACGCTCGTGCCCAACCTGGGCGTGGCGCGCTCGGGCGACTTAAGCTTCGTCGTGGCCGACATCCCCGGCCTTATCGAGGGCGCGCACGAGGGGCGCGGCCTGGGGCATGAGTTCCTTCGCCATATCGAGCGCACGGCGCTCATCGTGCACGTGGTCGACCTCACCGGCGACTGGGAGGGCCGCGACCCGCTCGATGATTACAAGATCATCAACAACGAATTGGCGCTCTACGCCGATGAGCTCGCGGCGCGTCCGCGCATCGTGGTTGCCAACAAGATCGACGTCGCGGGTACCGAAGAGGCCCTGGAGCGTCTGAAGGCGCAGGTCAAGGCCGACTCCATCGCCGCTGCCGGCGGCAATGAGTTCGCCCCGAGCCCCATCGACCCGAAGGTGTACTGCATCAGCGCGCTCACTGGCGAGGGCGTGGACAGCTTGAAGGCCGCCATCGCCAACCAGGTCCACGAGCTTCGCGAGCAGGCTCGCCAGGCCGAGGCGTCCGACGTGCAGTACGAGCAAGTCTGGGAGCTCAAGCGCGAGGCCCGCGACAAGCGCTTCACCGTGCGCAAGCTTTCCGAGGGCGTGTTCCGCGTGGTGGGCACCCAGGTCGAGCGCATGGTGGTGCAGTGCGATTGGGAAAACGAGGAGGCCGTGGTGTTTCTGCAGCACCGCCTCAAGCGCGTTGGCGTCGAGGAGGCGCTCGAGAAGGCAGGTGCCGTCGATGGCGACGAGATCCGCATCTGCGGGCGCGCCTTCGAGTTCGAATCAACCAGGACGGCGGCCGATCTGTTCGAGGAGCTTGATATCTAATGGAGCAGCTGGATGCTAAGGCGGGCGCCGCACGGCGCCTGGTCATAAAGATCGGTTCTTCGACGCTCACTACGTCGGAGAGCAGCATCGATTACGAGTACCTGGCGGCGCTTGCCGACCAGATCGCGAAGGTGAGGGCCGCCGGCTGGCAGCCCGTCATCGTGACGTCGGCCGCCATCGCGTGCGGCCTTGAGGCCCTGGGCATCCAGAAGCGCCCCAGCGATATGCCTAGCCTGCAGGCGGCGGCATCGGTGGGGCAGTCGGCTTTGGCCACGGCGTATGCCGAGGCGTTCGCGGCCCACGGCATCGTCACCTCCACGGTGCTGCTCACCCGCCGCGACACCGCCGACCGTCATGCATATCTGCACGCGCGCAACACGCTTCTGCGCCTGCTCGAGCTGGGCGTGGTGCCCATCATCAACGAGAACGACACCGTTGCCGTCGAGCAGATCAAGTTCGGCGACAACGATACGCTCGCGGCCCTTGCCGCATGCCTGATCGATGCCGACCTCATGGTCATCCTGTCGGACATCGACGGCCTTTACGACGGCAATCCGCATACCAACCCCGACGCCAAGCTCATGCCGCATGTGGAAAACATCGGGCCCGAGATCTTGGCGGTCGCCGGCGGCGCCGGCTCCACGGTGGGTTCGGGCGGCATGATCACCAAGATCAAGGCCGCACGCGTGCTCATGGTTGCCGGCATCCCCATGATCATCTGCTACGGGCGCCAGCCCCATGTGGTCGAGGATGCGGCAGCGGGCAAGGCCGTCGGCACGCGTTTCTCGGCGTTGGAGAAGCCTCACGAGATCACGCCCCGCAAGCTATGGATCGCCCTTGGCGACTCGGCACGCGGCGCGGTGGTGGTCGACGAAGGCGCTAAGTCGGCGCTCATCGGGCATGGCAAATCCCTGCTTTGCGTGGGCGTCGCCAGCGTGGAGGGGCGCTTCGATGCCGGCGATATCGTCGACATCAAAGACCTTGCGGGTCATCTGTTCGCTCGCGGCCGCGCGGCGTTCTCCGCCGATGAGGTGGAGCTTGCCTGCGGTAAAACGCGCGAGGTGCTCGAGCGCAACCGCCTGCTTGCCGCGCTGACCCAGCGCCCGTTGGTGCATCGCGACGAGCTGGTGGTCTTCGAATAAGGACGTTTTACCCGCTGCCCGCACGGGTCGCCGCGCATGCCGGCTCAGGCGCCGTCCGCCGGCTCTGTCCGCGGTTTGCAAGCCGGCCTGCGCGGGGTCGTGCACGTTTGCGGGACAATGGCGGGCGAGCGGCCCATGGGGCTGCTCGCCCTACGCTTTGGATATACGACAGAATGTGAGTCGATCATGCTGGAACAGGAAGTGCTGGCGGTCGCGCAGGCCGCCAAGAATGCTAGCCCGGCGCTTGCGCAGGCGACTACACAGGAGCGCAACGCCGCCCTGACCTCCATGGCCCGGGCCTTGCGCGAGCAGTGCGGGGCCATCGTGGCCGCAAACGCCCAGGATATGGACGCTGCGCGTCAAGCGGGCACCAAGGAAAGCCTGCTCGATCGCCTGATGCTCGACGAGGGGCGCGTGATGGCCATGGCCGATGCGCTCGAGGACCTGGTGGCGCTTCCCGATCCGCTGGGCCGCGTGTTCGATTCGCGTACGCTCGACAGCGGCATCCGGCTTTCGCGCGTGGCCGTCCCGCTCGGCGTGGTGGCCGTGGTCTATGAGGCGCGTCCCAACGTCACGGCCGATGCCGCGGGTATCTGCTTGAAGTCGGGCAACGCCTGCGTGCTGCGCGGCGGTTCCTTGGCTGCCAAGTCCTGCGCGGCCATCGCCCATGTGCTCCACGATGCCGCGGTTTCGGCGGGCATGCCCGCGGGCTGCATCGGCATCATCGAGTCCACCGATCGCGCCGCGGCTGACGTGCTCATGGGCCTGCGCGGCGTGGTCGACGTGCTCGTGCCGCGCGGCGGCGCGGGTCTGATCGCGCATTGCGTGGATTGCGCGAAGGTCCCCGTTATCGAGACGGGCACCGGCAACTGCCACGTGTACGTGCACGCCACCGCCGACTTCGACGTGGCGCGAAACATCGTCGTCAACGCCAAGTGCCGCCGCTACGGCGTGTGCAACGCCTGCGAGACGCTGCTCGTCGACGAAGCCGCGGCTGAGCGCTTCCTTCCCGAACTGTTCGGCGCGCTTGCCGACAAGGGCGTGCGTATCCATGGCGATGAGCTTGCGTGCAAAGCGGCCCTTGCTGCCGGTGAAAAGCGGTTACCGACCGATGCCGCGCTGCAGGTCGAGCGCGCCTCCGAGCAGGATTGGGAAACGGAATACCTCTCGCCCGACCTGGCGGTGCGCTGTGTCAGCGGCCCCGAGCAGGCCATCGCCCATATCAACCGCTACGGCACGATGCACTCCGAGGCCATCGTCGCCGACCCGAAGCTTCCCGAAGGCGCGGCGGCCATCGAGCGCTTCGTCAACGAAGTTGATGCGGCGGCGGTGTATGTGAACGCCTCCACCGCGTTCACCGACGGCGGCATGTTCGGCCTGGGCGCGGAAATCGGCATCTCCACGCAGAAGCTGCACGTGCGCGGCCCCTTCGCGCTCGAGGGTCTTACCTCCTACAAGTACGTGCTGCGCGGTACGGGGCAGGTGCGCGCCTAGGATGGGCCTGACGCAAGCTAGCATCGAAGCCGGGCGCGCGGGGGCTTGCCCCGCGCCCGTGATCTGCGAGCGCTTCGACGACCTTGGTGCCGACGGCCGCCCGGTGCGCCTCGGCATCATGGGCGGCACGTTCGACCCCATCCACATCGGGCACCTGGCATGCGCCGAGCAGGCGCGCGAGGCGTTCGGCCTGGATGCGGTGGTGTTCATCCCCGCGGGAAAGCCGGCGTTCAAGCTCAAGCGCGACGTCACGCCCGCCGAGCAGCGCTTCGACATGTGCCGTCTGGCGGTTCGCGGCAACCCCGCCTTCGACGTCAGCCGCATCGAGATCGATCGTCCGGGCGTCACCTACACGGCCGATACGCTGCGGCAGCTTCGTGAACATTATCCGGGAAACGTGTCGCTGTTCTTCATCACGGGCGCGGATGCGGTATGCTCGATCCTGAAGTGGCGCGAAAGCGCCGCCATCGCCAGCATGGCGGAGCTCATCGCCGCAACCAGACCGGGGTATGCGCTCTCCGAGGAAACCCGGCTCACCATCGAGCAGTCGGGCAATTTCCGCATTCATATGCTGGAGACGACGGGCCTGGCCGTGTCGTCGAGCGATCTGCGCGCCCGTGTGCATTCGGGCCGGTCCATCCGTTATTTGACGATGCAGCAGGTGCTCGATTATATTGCCGGGCATGGGCTCTATGGTTGGAAGCAGGATCGGAAAGCGGTGCGCGAAGTGAGTGAAGTCGGAGCAGATCAAGGCAAGCGGTCGGGGCTGGGCGAGGCTGATGTGCTCAGCGATGCGTTTTACCAGGCTCGACGCGAGCAGCTTAAGCATCGCGTGAAGCATAAGCGCTTCGAGCACTCCCTGGGGGTCTCGGAAACGGCGGCGCGCATGGCACGCGTCTACGGGCAGGACGAGCTCCTGGCGCGCCTGGCCGGGCTGTTGCATGATTGGGATAAAGCGTATGACGATGAGGGCATACGCGCCCGCGCTGTCGAGCTCGGCGTGGCCGAGCAGCTGGCAAGCTATATGGATATGCCGCATCTGCTGCACGGCCCCACCGCCGCAGCGGCGCTCGCAAGGGAATTTCCCGAGTTGCCCTCCTCTTTACTGCAGGCCATCCGTCTGCACACCACCGGAGCGGTGGGCATGTCGCCGCTCGACCTTATCGTGTACGTGGCCGATGTCATCGAGCCCACCCGCGATTGCCCGGGCGTAGACCAGCTGCGCGATCTGGTGGGGAAGGTGGAACTCGAGGAGCTGTTCTTGGCAACGCTCGCATACGTGATCGGAAACCTCATCGAGCGTCGCAAGCTCATCCATTCCGATACCGTGACCGTTTGGAACCATTACGTGGCCCGCGCGCAGGAACGCGGCGCCTCAAACGATGTGAAAGGAAGCAAGTGAACGAGGTAGTGGACAACAACGCCCCTATCAACCAGGGCGTGGACATGTACGGACGTCAGAAGCCCGACCTTCTCAGCCCGCGCGAGTGCGCCATCATCGCCGCGCAGGCTGCTAACGAGAAGAAGGCCACCGACATCATGGTGCAGCAGGTCGGAGACCTGATCGGCGTCACGGAGTATTTCGTCATCTGCACGGCGTCGAACAACCGTCAGGTAGATGCCGTCGTCGACGAGATCGAGGAGCAGTGCCGTCTGCGCGGCGGCGCGAAGCCCTATCATATCGAGGGCACGGCCGATGGCACGTGGTCGCTTTTGGACTACGGCAGCTTCATCGTGCACGTGTTCCAGCCCGAAACGCGCGATTACTATCGCCTGGAGTCGCTGTGGAACGACGCGCCCCTGGTCGATCTTCAGGGGGAGGCCGGCTTGACCGACCTGACCTACTCCGAGCGCATCGCCAAGCTGATCGGTCGCGAAGCGTAGCACGTTTGCCTCTTTCGGCCGCTTAAGGCGCCACCTGCGCCGTTTGCAGATGCCCGCATGCCTTCAAGGTATGCGGGCATTGTTGCATCCAGGTCCCGAAGCTATTGTGCGAGGTTGCGATATAGGCACAACATATAGATGAATAATATCGCTATCGAGAGAAAAAATACCAGTTCACCTTGTATTATCAAATTCTTATTGCTTGCCTACATCAATATCTTGCGGTATGGTTGCGGTATTGCAGGCCAAGCATCCGATCCCGTTACCTAGGGGGTTTGAAGGATGCTGTCCTTTTTGGCTCAATCGGCGTGTCGCGGAAATCGACCGTCTCGATTCTCTTCTTTGCGCGCGTATCCGCGTCCGGCTTTGGTGGCCAAACTGCTGCGGGAGCGCAACGTCGCACGGTTCATGGTGGCTCCGGCCGGTTTCGGGAAAAGCACCCTTGCCCTTGAATATGCGGAAACGGTCTTCGCCTTCGACCACGTGTTTTGGGTCGATTGCGCAAGTCCTTGCTTTTTGCGGGACCTCGACGCGCGCAGCATCGTCAAGGGCCTCGTCGAGGTCGACGGCGAGCCTTTTCTCGCCGTGTTCGAGGATGTGCCTCCGCTTGATTCCCTGCGCGCCGAGCTGTTCGGCGCCGTTCTCGATGACTTGCTCGAACGAGGATGCGAGGTGCTTATCACCTGCACCCCGGCGGCCGATGTGTTCGCCGATCAGATCGACCGCATGCTCATAGGCGCGGGCGATCTGCTGCTCAGCGACGAGGAAGTGGATTTCGCACGCCTTCCCTCCGATATCGCCGAAACCCCCGCGCACGATGTCGCGCGCTGCCGGCGCGTGGCGGCGCTTGCCTGGGGCGAGGAGGATTCGCCTGCCTTTTTGGAGCTCGCCGCGTCCGAAGAGCTGCCCGCCGATGTGATGGCGGCGGTGTTCGCCTTGCTGTGCCTAGGCTCGGGAAGCCTTGCCGATGCCCGGCGCATCGTTCGCATCGACGACGAGGTGGCACGGCTTTTGGAGCGAAGCTACGTGTATGTGGGCGTCGACTGCGTGCGCGGCGCGTTTTGCGCGGCCCCGTTCGGCGTGCCCCAGATCGCTCAGGCGTTCTCGGACAGGCTGGCTCATCTGGGCGCCGCTCATGAGGATGCGGGCGCGTTCATCCTTCGTTTGGCCGAGACGCTTATGGATGCCGGACGCTGCGCCCGGGCCTGCGAGGTCATGCGCTGCCTGGCGTCGGCTCACGTGCGTTGCACGTGGCTTGCCGCGCAAAACCGCCGGCTTCGGGATGCGGCGTGCCTTCTTGCCGCGCGCACGTTGTATGCAAGCTTGGATTCCCGTCAGCTCGATGCCGGGCAGCATATCGAGGAGGCGGTGCGCTGCGCGCTGCTGGGGGAGAATGTGGCGGGATGCCTTGCGTCGCGTCGGGCGCTCGCCTGCGGCGCCGACCCCGCGCAGCAGGCGGTGGCTCAGCTCGTGCAGCTTTCCGGCTCGGCGGGAGATGCAGCGGCTGCGTGCGTGGCGGCCATACACGCGCTCGGCGATGGGCCGCTTGCGCATCTGCATGCCATGGCCTGCACCGTCGATCCGTCGGTCGACGAGGACGTCCTTCCCGTGCAGGCATGGCTTCAGGCGTTCGAGGAAGCGGAGTTGCCGGAGGGCGCGCTGCTATGCGCCGCGAAGCTGCTTGATAGTGCGGGCGCCTCCGATGGGCTGCTGCCCGCGCAGCTTTGCGAGCGCTTGGCCGCCGCGGTTGCCCGAGATGTATCCCGGGCGTTCGCCGCAACAGGGTCGCTCACGCTTGCCCAGGGCCTTGCCGCATGCGCGTTCTCGCGGGTTTTGGAGCGCGGGTACTTGGATATGCCGGGCTTGGACCCCCGCTGCGCTATGGCGGCGAACCGGCTTGAACGGGCCTTGTCCGTGCAGCGCATGGAGTGCGAACGCGCCCACGCCCGCAAGCTGCGCTCCCGTGCGGCGTTCGAGAGCACGCACCCCGATGCGTTTCGGCGGGTGGCGTGGGGCACGCCGCCGCCTGCGGCGCCGACCCCGCCTCGCCTTACCGTCAACCTGTTCGGTCGCCTGGAGGTGAAGGTGGGCGATGCAACGGTGGAATCGGGGCACCTATCCCGCCAGAAGGTTCGCTCGCTGCTCGCTCTGCTCGTGCTCAACCGCGGGCGCGACGTGTCCCGCGACCGCCTTGCCGCGCAGCTGTGGCCCGAGTCCAGCCCGTCGTGCCGGCGAAAGAACTTCTACGCCACCTGGTCGCAGCTGCGTTCGGCGCTATCCACGCCCGAGGGCGATTGCCCTTACCTTGTCAGGCATCAAAACGGCGTGTGCATCGAGGCGCGCCTGCTGGCAAGCGACGTTCTCGAGCTTGA
>CALEWN010000089.1 GCA_937925385.1 uncultured Senegalimassilia sp. | reverse complement strand
CATGTACACGCCGGATGACCCCTCCGGCCTCTTTCACGATGATACCTTGTCGCGGCCGCGCCTGCGAGCAGGCGTTTGCCCGGCCTTGACGTTGCAGCGCCCGACCCCTGGGCGCCTGCGGGCGCGAAGCCCTGACCAGCCGTTATTCCGCTGCTGGCTCGGGTGACTGCACGCTGCCGGCGATGACCGTGGCCTCCCACTTGCCAGCTTCGGCGCCGGCGCGCATGGCGTCGGCGAGCTCCACGATGCGCGCATCGGTGCGCAGCGAGGCGCCATTGGCGAAGAAGCGGGCCGTCGACGACAGCACGTCCTCCACGATGACCAGGTTGTTCTCACGCAACGTGGTGCCCGTGGCCGTGATGTCGACGATGCGCTCGGCCAACCCGGTCAATGGTGCCAGCTCAATGTTTCCGTGCAGTTTCACGATCTCGACTTGGGTGCCGGTTTTCGCGTAATGGGCGCGCGTGATGTTGGGATACTTCGTGGCGATGCGGATGGAGCCCAGGCGGCGATAATGCTCGGCGGTCTGCTCGGCGGCTCCTGCGGGCTCGGCCACCACGAAGCGGCAGGCGCCGAACTTCAGATCGGCCAACTCCACCACATCGGGCTGCGCCTCGAGCAGCGAGTCCTCGCCGCAGATGCCGCAATCGGCCGCGCCGAGCTCCACGAACGCCGGGGCGTCGGAGGGGCGCACGATGATGTACTCCACGCCCGGGTTGCGGATGATGAGCTGACGGCCGGGGTTATCGAGCCCCGTGACGTCCAGGCCGCATGCCGCCAGGCACGCGATGGAATCGGCGTTGAGCGAGCCCTTCGGCACGGCGATGCGCAGCGGGCGCTGGCCGGTGCCGGATGCGGCGCGCTCATCGGCGGCCGCCGCGGCGGCCATGGCGCGCTGAAGGAAGAACGCGAAACCGGCGGCGGGACGGCTTTCGCCATATGCCCCGATGGTGTTGTCGTAGCGGCCGCCGCTGCCCAGCGGGCTTCCCAACCCCGGCGCATAGGCCTCGAACACGATGCCGGTGTAGTAATCGAAGCTGCTCATGACGGAGAAGTCGACCTGGATGCTGTCGGCCAGGCCCGCGTCCTCCAGTAGGTCGAACGCCTGCTCAAGGCCGTCAAGGCCCGTCTCGCAACCAAGCGGCGCCACCAGCTCGCGCACCTCGGCAATGGCGCCGCGACCGCCGCGGATGCGGGCGAGCTTGCCGATGGCCTGGGCGAACACTGGCGGAACGCCCTGCGCACCCTCGCCTGCGGTCAGCTCATCGAGCGTGACGAAGTTCGACGTGTGGTACGCATCGAGCACCGCCTGGCGCCACTGCGGCGCTGCGCCGCAGCTTGCGAGCAGCGCGCGCAGCACTGACACCGATGCCAGCGCGATCTTGAAGTCGGCCACGCCGGCGAGCTTGAGCGATTCGGCCAGCAGGCCCACCACCTCGGCGTCGGCCGCCGCACCCGCCTGGCCGATGAGCTCGACACCCATCTGCGTGGTCTCGCGCGGCTCGGCGCGCGTCTGGCCCTCGGCCTCGCGGAACACCCGCTGCATGTAGCGGAAGCGGAACGGCCCGGGCTGGCCCGCCAGGCGCGTGGCGCACATGCGTGCGATCTGCAGCGTGACGTCGGGTCGCATGGCAAGAAGGTCGCCGCGCGCGTCGAAGAGCTTGAACGGGGTACCCGGCAGCCTGCCGCCGGCCTGCAGCACGTCCATCACCTCGAGCGTGGGCGTTTCCACCGGAAGATAGCCTTTGGCCGCCATGTTGGCCTGCACCGCTTGGGCCGCCTGCTCGCGCAGCACCGCCTCGTCGGTGAGCACGTCGCGGAAGCCCGAAGGCGTCACGAAGTTCATCTGATTCATCCTGCCTTTCATCGTGCGGTTGCGGGCATCGGCCCGTGTTCGGTTGCAGATGAGGGAATCGCCGCGAGCGCAGGACGCTTCCGCAGCAGTATTCCCAAGTGCTGTCCGATACTTTAGCACAGTAGAGTGATAAAGCAAGAAACTTGACCGATTTTTTGCAGAAGCGGGCGATAAGGCCCGGAGAGCTCCCCTTTTCAGGAGCGAAACGTCATAATCGTCCCTATTCGCAACGCGGGATAAGCACATCGCGGGCGAAGCAAGCAAGAATGTCGTCACAGAAAGCACCGCAATGCCGAACCTGTTCGCAGACCATACCGTCGTCCTTGCCGGCTACGGCTTCAGCATCGATGGGCCTTACCTTACGATTAACGATCTGGACGAGGGCACGGTCGGCTATGTGCCCGTGCTCGGACGCACGTTCTCGCTGCGAAGGCTGCCGCGCCGGCGCTGCATCGGCCGTATCGACCTTCGAACGCACGAACGGAGCACGTGCCCGCTGAACGCCGAGCTGCTGCCCGACGGCAAGGAGGACATGTGCCCGGCCTGCATCGAGGCGACCGGCTTCAACCCGTCGTTTTACTTCAGCAGCTACATCTCGCCGCAGCAGCGCGAGTACAACCAAACGCCGCACTACGTGTACCTGGCGTATTTCGCGCCGGGCTACGTGAAGGCGGGCATATCGAGCGAGACGCGCGGCATCGAGCGCCTGCTCGAGCAAGGCGCCCGCGCGGCACGCGTGGTCGGACGCTTCACCTGCGCCGACGACGCCCGCGCACTTGAAGCGGCGTTGTGCGCGCAGGAAGGCGTTGCCGAGACCATGCGGGCGTCGCTCAAGGCGAAGCTGCTGGCCGATACCTCTTACAGCTTCGACGCGGCGTGCCACGAGCTGAACGCGGCTGCTGACAGGCTCGAAAACATCGATGCGGTAGCACAAGCGGGTTTCGCGCCCGAGGATGCGCTCGACCTTTCACCGTACTACTTCGGCGGGCCATCCCCCGATGCGCACACCATGCAGCTGCCCGAAGGCGAAGGCTTCGCCGACGTGTGCGGCGGCGTGTGCGCGGGCATGGTCGGCGCGAACCTGGTGCTTTGGCAGGACGGGACGAACTTCATCGCGCCGATCAAAGATTGGGAGTCCCACGAGATCGAGTTCCTGGACGACGAGATCGCCTGCGAATACGCTAGCGAGCCCCAGCAAATCTCGCTGTTCTAGCACGCCGCGCCCACGCTGCGCTGCCGCTTGCCCTGCAGTGCATCGAACCCAAACGAATAAAGCTTGCAGTCAGACCCTTTAATGACCCTCGAATAAGGCGAGCTCGCCCTTAGTATGCACGGTGAAGAACATCAGCTGGCGAATATGGCTAGCTGGGAAATACACCGTCCAAACTAAAAGGGAGATCCATCATGGAAGCGTTCGAAGAGATTATCGGGTACGAGGACATCAAGCACGAGCTGCGTCGCATCGCCGACGCCCTCAACCGCTCCGAAGCGTATCGCACGCTCGGCGCGAAGGCACCGAGCGGACTGCTGCTGCACGGCGACCCCGGCGTTGGGAAAACGCTTATGGCCAACTGCCTTATCAAGGCAAGCGGCCGCAAAGCGTTCGTGTGCCGCAAAACGAAACCGAGCGAGGAGTTCATCGGGACCATCAAGGAGACGTTCGACGCCGCAATGGAGAACGCGCCTTCCATCGTGTACCTTGACGACATGGACAAGTTCGCCAACGACGATGAAGGGCACCGCAACTCCGAGGAGTTCGTGACGGTGCAATCGTGCATCGACGAGCTTCGCGGCAAGGAGGTATTCGTGCTTGCCACCGCCAATGAGGTGTGCCGCCTCCCCAACTCGCTCACACGCGCCGGACGCTTCGATCGCGTAATCGACGTGAGCGCACCCGAAGGCGAAGATGCCGAAGCCATCGTCGAGCACTATTTACGCCGGAAGCAAATGGCGGGACAGCTTGATTGCAAGGTCATTGCGCAACTGCTTTGCGGCAGGTCTTGCGCAACGCTTGAAACCGTCATCAACGAAGCCGCTGTGATCGCGGCATGGCAGCGCGCCGACGGCATCACCATGGACCATATGATCGAAGCATGCCTTGCAACGGTGCATCACGTTCAACCGAAGCGCGAGGACGACCTTGAGATCGACCTGACCTGCGCGAACAAGGACTCGCTTATCACGTGGCACGAAGCCGGGCACATCACGCTGAGCGAAGCGGTGCTTCCCGGGAGCGTGCAGTTCGCCTCCTCGCGCCGGCGCTCGAAGCGCAGCGCCGGATTTGTGCAAGGGAACCTCTCGGCAGAGCAAGACCGGGTCAAACGTCAGAAGATGGACGCCATCGTGTCGCTTGCCGGGAAAGCGGCGACGGAGATGCGCTTCGGCGTTGCGGGCGACGGCGTCCGGGAAGACCTTAACGCCGCGTACCACACGGTAAGGGGCCTGTTCGAAGACGAATATTACGGAGGCTTCGGCTTTTGCAGGCCCTCGTACTATTCCGTTTCAGAAGCACGCCAGCAAGCCATGGAGGCTGCAACCGATTCCAAGCTTTGCGAATTCGAACGCATCGCGCAAGCATGCCTGCAGCGCAATCGCGGCTTCCTTGAAGCCGTTGCCGACGAGCTAGCAAACCGCGACGTCCTGCTTGCCGCCGACATCGAGCGCATCAAAGCCGTCCACCCCGTGGTGCCGCTGGCCCTGTAGCGCATCGCGGCCATGTCGCGTCCGAAACGCAAGAAGCGGCGCCCCGCCGCCCCGGCGGCGCGTCGTTTTGAAGCCGAAGTCAC
>CALEWN010000088.1 GCA_937925385.1 uncultured Senegalimassilia sp. | reverse complement strand
GCCTGGTTGTATACATACGTTACTTCGTTGTCGGTATCCGCACTGGATGAACGACGCTGACATAGCGTTTCTTGATTGCGAGCAATCGTAACTTCCCAGCCGTCAATTGCATTCTGAGTATTGATGTACTCAGCAACTGCGTTGAGCTCCGTTGCTTTGGTTATGGAATAGGGATCACCATAGGTGCCACATCCGGTTGTGAGTTTAGGCACGCGCTGGTTAACCTTGATTTCGTGGTATTGAACGTTGTTTTTGTTGGCCTTACCCGTTTTCACATACGGGAGATAGTCGCCGAAATGCGGAGACTTACCAGTCTTATCCGCTACCGTGGATCCAACCTTCACCAGGTTGTCGTCGGTTCCGTAGCCTCCCTCGTCGTAGTACCAGAGCTGCTTGCCCACATATTCGTTGTTTACCCCGTTGGCATCAATCTCGCTACCGAACGTGACCCTGTTGTTGGTCTGGTCGTCCTTAACAAACGTATACACCGCAGAGCCCGTCTTGCCCTCGCCGTAACCGAAGCTCTCGAGCAAGCTTGCACGGGTAAAGATTGTATTGTCAGTTGCACTGGGAAGATTGATAAGGCTAAATGTCGCCGTTACCTGATCGGCCGCGCTGCCCACGCCAAGCTTGCCGAACAGCGATGTTGCCGCCTTGGTGTTGTCTGCGTACCCCGTAGTCGAAATATTCTTCGCGTTCAGGTTCACGTAGGTTTGCATCTCATTGATGAGCAAAGGCGCATAGGTTTTTTCGGCCGCACCATCGACGGTCAAGCCGTCGACCGTAAGCCCATCGATAGAGATTTGCCTAACCAAACTCGAAGTCGAAGACCCGTAAATATAGCGGCATACCAAAGCACCGGACGAGCTTCCCGAGTCGTTCACAACAGCGCCCACGGTACCGCCCAACGTGACATTGCTTACCGTAAGGTCGCCCGCATGGGTTCGGATGAGCCCACAATGCATGTTCTCGTGCTGCGTCGCTTCGCTATTCTTCTTGTTGCCATCTTGCTTAGCTTTGATTTCGGAATAATGGAACTTGATCTCGGCGTTTTTAACCGTTACCTTGGAACCGTTAACGGGATTACTGGGATAGAAGCTATATCCATCCATGTCGATAGACGCGAGTTTGCCATCTTCCGCACCAATCTTGTTGCCTTGGAAAATCTCCTGATTTCCTGGAATGATATAACTCCGAATATCACTGGGCGCATACAAATATGCGCACCAAAGCAGCAAGTACTCCGGCTTGTCCATCCAGTTTGCCTTGCTGCTATTCTTGGGATCGTCGCCAACTGTCGTATATGCTCTATCCAGGTTGTAGTAATACCTCGTCCAAGCATTCGTGTTGTGGTTCTGGCCGAAAACAGAACGGTTGTGATAGCTGTTGTCGCTTCCCGAGTCATCGCTCATGTGTAACTTTTCATCTTGGGTATGCAGCGAAACAACCGTGTTCCATTCGCCGTCTATGAGTTTGCTACCGGGCTTTACGCCGTTACCCACCCACTCGTCGAAGGTCGTTACCTTGGACGCATTGATCGTGATGCCGGAAACTTTATAGGCCGTTTCCCAATAAGCCCTGTCTTCCAGGTACAAGCCCGTATAGGACTCGGAGCCATATATTCCAGCAGCCA
>CALEWN010000087.1 GCA_937925385.1 uncultured Senegalimassilia sp. | reverse complement strand
TGTCATCGTAGCACGAAATGAACATGCTTCTCTCCGTACCTGGTAATTGACCTGGGGATCAGTCGAGGAGCTCGTTGCGCAGAGCGCGGAGCAGGCCTCCGGCGCTGCTAGGGCCGGACCCGATGGCCGCATCAAGCGGGACGCCCTGATTGACGTTCCGGAACGTATCGGTGTGCTGGCTCACGTAGCTGGCGGCCAGGGAAACCGTGCGGTCGATGGATTCGCCGTCGGCCAGGTCTCGCTCGATTGTCAGGACGACCTCGCCATCGGGCGAGAAGCCGTATTCACCGACCTTCTGGATCCATCCGCCGAGGTGGTTCATAAAGGCCATCAGCGCGGTATCGGTCTCGCTCGTTGCAAAAACCCCGGTTTTTGCGCAGACGCTCAACGAGCTTTCCCCAATGGGTTTGACCGTGACGTCCACGCCCTTGCAAAACGCCGACCAGCCTTCTTCCTCCACCTTGAAATACAAGTCGCTGTTCTCAAGAGCTTCTTCAACTATGCGAGCGTTCTTCATGCCTTCTCCTTCCGCTGATGCCAGCGATCCGTTGCAGAGGCGATCGCGGGATATCCCGTTCGACCGCTGCCTCTGTAGAAGAATTTACCGGCCAGGCCATGCCCGGGCCAAGGGCAGCATCAGGGCACCAAAGGGCAGCAAGTGCGGGGCGAACAGGGGACGGAGGTGCGTTCGCGATGGCGGGGATGTTCACCTTTCGGGCGAGCTTGATTAGGGGACGGAGGTGCGTTCAGGCATTCGGGGGTCGCTATTCGTCGAGTCTTTCCCCGGACACACCTCCGTCCCCTGATCACCCTGTTCGTGGGGCGAAGCGTATCGTGTCGGGGCGGATTTGCGGGTTGCGTCGGCGTTTGCGTTCGCGTCGATAGTCGCCGCGACTTTGCCCGCGGTCGCCCCCCCGCGACTTCTGGGCGCTTTTGCAGGAAAACGGCCCTGATTTTGCCATGGGTTCTGGACTTCTGTGCGGTTTTCCGCGGATGTTGTTCGACTCTGACTCCGCTGACCTGGTGAAACGCTGCCCCTATGTGGCCTTTCTGGCTAAATTCGCCTGCAAAACCGTCCAGAAGTTGAGAGCGGCGTTTGCGGGGCGCAAAGGAGCGTTCATGCCCGACGAACGCATCTCCGCCTCCTGTTCGTCGGGGAGGAGTGAACAGGGGACGGAGGTGCGTTCGGACGTTCGGCGCGAATTCGACGACGTTATCGGTTACGATGTCAGCAAGGAAGAGCTCGTTTGCATCGCCGACACGCTCAAGCGAACAGGGGACGGAGGTGCGTTCGCGAAGGTTAAGGGCGTCCGAGCGTTCGTGATGGCGGAAGGTCGTCCTTTGTTGGACGATTGCGTGCCGCGCGGTGCGAAACCCCGGCCTTTCGGGCGGGCTCGCAGCGGTTTTTCCAGTGAAAGGAAGCGATCAACCATGACCGAGAAGATAGGCATTGAGGAGGCGCGCCTTGCCGTCCGCGGTAAGTTCGAGGAAAATGGCGACTCCTCCTGGGATGACACGTGCGCTCTGATTCTTGAGGTCGTCTGCTTCGCCGCACAGACCTTCGCCGACGGCACCTGGGAAGACCTGAACGAGATGCTCAAGGAGGCCGTAACCTTCGATGAAAACGGCGAGAACTCCCTTGCGTACATGATCGACACATGGTCCGGCGGCCTCGAGGCCCGCGACTTCGACGAGAGCGCCGATTGGCACAACGCCTTCGAGCAGGCGGTCTACTCGGCCGACCGCGAGAAATATCGGCAAACCGTCGCACGCGTCCGTTCCGAACTGGAGCTCGCCGAGCACGAGTAGAGGGCTTTGCACGTGAACGGGGGCAGAGGTGGTCGGACGTGCGGGGGTCGTCTTTCGCTGGCTCCTTCACCTGAACACACCTCCGTCCCCTGTTCGCGGACGAAAACGTTAGCACCATCACCGCCGACAACAATTCGGGGAAACGCATGAGGAGGAACTGCCGTGTATCGCAGGTATACCGATGGGGTGCCGCATCCGCCGTTGGTGAGCGAATACGCGGGCGCCGACTCCGGCGGGGTCCCCGAGCTGTTCGTGAGCATGCCGGCCACCTGCCGCGATGTGAGCGATGAGCTGCTGGATTTCATGTGGTACCGGGGCATGCCCATCCCCGAGGTTGCGGTGGCGGCAGGCATTTCGGAGAAAGCCGCCGAGGACCTGATCCGGAAGGGAAAAGGGACGTCCGCCGATCTTTTCGCGTTGTGCGAGGCGCTGCGCGTCGAGCTGTTTTCGCTCCCCGGCGACGACGAGCTTGAGAGGGGCATGGAATGAGGGAGGTGTACGCGTGGCTGCAGAATCGCCTGGTCGGACGCTTCTTTGAGAGCTCCGACGGCGCGACCCGGTTCGAATACGCCCCGGAAGCTTCCGCGCCCATCAGCCTTTCGTTGCCGCTTGGTGGCTCCTGGCAGGCCGATGCCCCAGGCGCGTTCTTGAACGGCCTGCTGCCGGATAACGATAGCGAACGCGAGGCGATGCGCCGCTGGTTCGGCGCGACATCGGCCGACCCGCTCGATCTTCTTGTGGCAACGGACACGACGGGTGGACTGTGCTTCACGTCGGTTCCCGATCTGGGGGAAATCACGTCCCAAGCTCGCGAGTTCGCAAGGGAAAAAGACATTGCGATCAAGGTTTATCGGCTCGGGTGCGGCTGGACGACGTGGCAGTCCGACGACCGCCGCAGTCGTTTCGCCCTTGCGGGTTCGCAGGGTAAATTCGCCTTGGAGCAGTTCGATGGCCGCTGGACCTGGCCAAATGCCAAGCACCCTTCGACTCACATCGTGAAGCCGCCGCATGAGCGCTTCTGCGACGTCCCGCTGGTGGAGGACGCGACCATGCATCTTGCGGCCGCGTGCGGTCTGGACGTTGCGGCGTCGTCCGTGCGGTCGTTCGGTGAAGATCAGGCTTACGTTGTTGAGAGGTTCGATCGCGAGGTTTGCGCCGACGGACAGGTCCGGCGCATCCATGTTGAGGACTTCACTCAAGCGTTGGGTGTTTTGCGGCATGCGAAGTATTCCGTGACCGCTGCCGACGCATTTGCCCTGCTGAAAAGGCTGTCCAACGGCGATTCGCTAATCAGGGAGTGGGCAAAGCAGCTCGTCTTCAATGCGCTGGTGGGGAATTGCGACGCGCATGGCAAGAACTACAGCCTGTTTTTGCGGCCGAACGGAAGCGTGGAGTTGTGCCCTCTTTACGACGCCCTTTGCACGCGAGTGTGGCAAGAAATCGGCGATTTGCTGGCCATGCCGATCAACTCCAAGAAGCGGGCAAGCGAGCTGTCTCTATCCGATTGGGCAGCGGAAGCAGCAATATCGGGGATTTGCGAAGACGATCTCGTCGAAGCGGTTGAAGCCATAGCCGCGCAAATCGCAACGCACGCGCCAGACGTTCTTGCCGAATACCCAGATTGGATACGGCAAGCAATGACCACGGCGATCGTCGTCAATAACCAGCAGCTGTTCCAGGAGCTGGGACTGCGGCTTTAGAGATGGCATCCGCAACGGCGCCGTTCAAAATACTTAATATTCCTGATATTGAGACAATATTAAATATTTTGTATACTCTGGCTACTAAGGCAAATATCAAGTATTTTGAACGGCGGCATAGCATGTGGACCAACGCTTACTCATATGAGGACATCGGCGAGTTCCTGCGGGAGGCGCGCAGGGCACGCGGCATCACGCAAATAGAGATGGCGAGAAAGCTCGGCTTCTCGTCGGTCACGCTCTCGGCGCTCGAGACGGGTAAGAACGTGTCGGCGGTCAAGGTCGATCGCTACCTGCAGCAGCTGGGTTTTCGCATGGTGATCGTGCCCAAGGGCGCGGAGGTGGAGGTGACCGAATGAGACAGCTCGACGTTTATTTGGGAGAAAGCCTGATCGGACGCATCGTCGAGAATCGCAAGGGCGGGCGCTTCGAGTACGAGCAATCAATCGTCGACAAACTCGCCGGTCGGCCGGTTCTCTCGATGGCGTTTCCTGCGAAAAGCCGTCCGTTCGGCGAGGCGAAAACCTCTGCTTGGTTTAATGGTCTGCTTCCCGAGGGAAACCGTCGCGACGAGGTTTGCAGGAGCCTTGGCGTGTTGCCGTACGACTGGATCGGCCTTCTTGCTGAGATAGGCTGGGAGTGCGCTGGCGCAGTGAGGGTGTTCGAACACGGCCGTGAGCGCGCTTGCGAACTGCGGCTTGAGGAGATTTCCCCATCGGCGCTGGCTGAAAAGCTCTCGAGCGCTACCGAGCGTCTTCCGCAAGTCGAGAGCGGGCTATTTCGCATGTCGCTGGGCGGCTTTCAGGAGAAGATGTGCGTTGTCATGCCGGCGATTCCCGAGGGGGCATCTTTTGTCGCTGCTGATGACGTTTTGCTTCCGATGGGTGACAGCCCCAGCACGCATATCCTCAAACCGGAAAGCGAGCATTATCCCGGTTTGGCGGAGTCTGAGGCCTGGGCCATGACGGCGGCCGGGCTCGCGGCACGTGCATCCAGGGTGGCCCTTCTCGATCTGGACGATGCGCCGAGCACGCTGGTGGTTGAGCGTTACGACAGAATTGCCGACAATGGCTCCGCGCATGTGCTCAGGCTTCATCAGGAGGATGTTTGCCAGGCGCTTGGAATCGACCCGCACGGTAAGTACGCTGCTGC
Organism: uncultured Senegalimassilia sp.; assembly: GCA_937925385.1. Taxonomy (GTDB): domain Bacteria; phylum Actinomycetota; class Coriobacteriia; order Coriobacteriales; family Eggerthellaceae; genus Senegalimassilia. Next base: position 7,020 of record CALEWN010000087.1, on the reverse strand, counting down.
GGGTGCGCCTAAGGGCAATGATCCCACATACGTTGCAATTGCCGGTTTGCTGCAGAAGTTCTCTTCCGATCCCGAGGGCGAGAAGGCGGAGCTGCTGCGCCAGCTTGTTGCGAACCTGGCGCTTGGCAACTGGGATGCGCATGCCAAGAACACGTCGTTTCTCTACTGCGAGCAAATGGTCCCCACGCTCGCACCGCTCTACGATGTGGTGCCCATTGCCGAGGTCGAGCCGCGCACGATGCTTCTTTCCATGCGCGTGAACGGGGTGATAGACCCTGGGAAGCTTACACGGGCCGATGTCGTCGCCGAGGCTGTTTCTTGGGGATTGGCCACAACGGATGTTGAGTCGGTCGTCGACCGCGTGCTTAAGGATCTTGAGGAGGGCATCCGGATCGCATCGACGGCCTATCCGGTCGCTGCAGCCCGCCATGAAGCAAACGCGCTGGAAAGGATTCGCAAACTGAAAGGGGACATCCGGTCTTGAGGCGGTGTTGACCTTGGCGGGCGAGTGAGCCGTCTGCGGCGTTGGTGGGGTTAACAAGAAGCGGGGAGCGTTTAGATGTGTGGCCGAGCGCGTCTGCGGTGAGCTTGATGCCGATGGCCATTGCATAGAACGGTGCAGGTGCGATCCATGCCCAGCGGTAGAGCATCTGGGCAACTTCCCCCTGATCGGCGACAACTTCGCTGATCGAAGCGCAAATTAGGGCAGCAACATAGAGTATCGCGCCAAACGCAAAGGTTTGCAGCAGGCTGATGGCAATCGTCTTGGCGGACGGCACTCGGAGCTGGGAAAACGTTGTACCAAGCGTGTTCATGAGCGGTCCTTTCTAAAGGTTGTCGCTTTCGGAAGCGATGAAACCGGTCTGACAACTTGGAGAGCCGGCTTCGCTGGGTATTTTGCCGCTATGGCGGCTAGTCGACTGGCGTGACCCCAGCGGTGCCGACGGTGTCTCCTAAGCTGCGCGCCGGTTTGCGTTGTGAAACCGGGAGGGGCAGCCGCCGCGCGGCGCATTTCGCCCTGCGGTCAGCGAGGCTTCAACGCTTAGGCCCTGACGAATGCGCCAGAGAAAGTCTTGCCTCGAGACGCCCCATACGCGGCACATGGCGGCAAGCGAGGGGTAATGGCGGCCTTTGTGGTCGCGGACGGCGCGTTTGCTGTCGGTTTTGTCGCTTCGTTCGTAGATTGCTGCGCTCATGTTCTCTCCTCCTTGTTGGCTGATGTGCTGCGTTCTTTGCGGTAAAGCTTGCGCAGGGAACCTGATAACTGGGTGTGGCGAGCTCTTGAATCTGGCGAATAGGGCGGTGCTTAGAAAAGCTTCGGCACCACGACGTCTGGCAGGAATTCCTGCAGAAGGCTGTTGACCATGCTGGAGTCGTCGATTCCCCACACAACCAGGAGCATGATAGCCATGATGGCAAAGGCGAAGACGAGGACGACAAGGGCGGTGGATGCGAAACGCTTGATCATGGATGGGTTCCTTCCTGAGATAAGGCTGCAGTTCTACGGTGGCGAGGGGCCTACAGGCGCCTTGTAGAGCAAGCAGCGGCGATGAAGATGAGCGGGATGGCGGCGATCGCGATTGCGAGTTGGCCAAGGAACGTCACGGCGGTCGGGAGCACGGGCAAGAACGAGACGAACAGGGCGTCGGCGACGGGTTTGTCCTTGAAACAGCGGAGCTTAAGTATGTACAAGACGTAAACGACAACCGTTGAGCCAGCCGTCATGGAGACCGACATCGCGGTGGATGCGAGGATGGCTGCCTCTTGCGTGGTCTTGAAGGCTGCTACCATGCTTACAACGCTCAGGACCACAAGCAGCAGCGTCGGAATCGAGAACACGATACGCGTCGGAGTTTGCAGCCACAAGCTGTTCACGAGGGAGGGCCTTCCAAGCGCCTCAGCAGCGATTTTGCTTCCGATTGCCAATGCATAAAAGGGAGCGGGGAGAATCCACGACCAGCGAATGATGGCTTGGATATTCTGGTCGCAGCCGTGTTCGCCAAAGGCGGTGCTGACAACTGCGCAGATCAACGCCGCAAAGTAGAGCATCACCGCAAATCCAACCGCTTGAAGCAAGCTGATGCCGATGGTCTTGGCAGACGGGACGCGATATCGAGGAAGTGCCATGGCGGATACGTTCATGCGAGTTCCTTTCCGAAGGGTGTTGCTAAGTGCGAGTTGAACTATAGCGAAGGATAGCCAACGAAAAAGTTGTAAGTGCCGCTGATTGGCGGCACTTACTCACCCGGAAATAATGGGAAACGTATAGCGTATTCATTTGCAGGGGGACCGTCATTCGTGATAGAATAGCGTCAAGCGAGAGGGGCCATACGGAGCCTCCTCGCTTTTTTTGTTGTACCGGCAGGTTGCTTGATTCGATAAGGGGCACTTATGGCAGAAGTTACACGTAAGAGCAACGAGGCGAACGAGTCTTCCCAAGGTTCAGACGAGCGCCGCGAAATCAAAGCGATTACGGACATCAAGGGTTATAAAAACCTTTGCTGCTTATGCATTGAGAAGATTCTTCTTGAATATACCAACTACGACAAGGGATTGGATATGGCTTTCAATGAGCTATCCGTTTCCGAGGTGCAGACAAAGCTTCTGGAGTTGTACTCAATTGATGTCAAGGATGATTTCGTCAGGGATTTGCTCAATGCATTGCATGATTATTACTTGTGGTGTAATCAACAACTTTGCGAAGAGGGTTTAACTAATATTTTCTCGGATACGATTCTTCACAAATCTCCGGACGACGATGGGGAGACGACGAAAGGGAACAAGAAGAGGCGTTATTCGATTTCTCATGCATTGTCGAAATCGGAGGTCGAGCATTTGGCTCGGCAATGCCGCAACCGTGGCGACTTGGCAAATCCGGAGCAAGTGATTGAAGCGCTTGCGGCCATTATCGGCGATAGCGATAGAAAAGGCATCAAAGAAGTGACCTTAGATCCCATGAGGCAGTTCTTAACAGGCATGCTGAAGACAAAAGATGTAATCGATCAGGCGATTCGTAGTCGCCAAACAGTATCTTTTAAATACAGCGACTCTGAGGAACGCGTCGATTATTGCCCATTATGCACTGGGCAGGATGATGGGTATTACTACATGGTCGCGAAAGCTAAAACGACGAGAAAATCGACTTATCTGGGAAAGCCAAATAAGTTCCGAGTGTTTCGCATTGACCTGATTAGTGATGCGAAAGCTTCTGGTGTTGCAAATAATGTGATTGAAAAACAATATATAAAACTGCAGAAAGAGGCGGAGTCGTTCTTGACATCTTCCGTGAACCGGATGCCTTCGGTTGATGTAGGCGATGTTTACGTGAAATGCCTCAAAGAGTCGAAAAAGAGTTATTTGGAGCGTAAGTTTTCCGATCATGGGTGCGAGAAAAAATATACCAATGAGGGAGACCTCGTATACCACATTGCCGGGGTGTCTCTTCCGGGTATGAAGGCATGGGCGCTTGGCTGGCTCGATTGCTTTGAGATTGTTGGGCCGCGTAAGCTAAGGGAAGATATCATCGAGACGATTAAGAAAAACGTTTACAACGGGAGTTAGCCGTGGATTTTGATGCCAAGAAGGACGAAATTCTCAAGACGCTTGATTATTGGCACATGCTAGATTTTGCAAGCCAAGAAAGCGAGCCTGAGGAATACGCATACCCGAAGGTATGCCGAAAACGGTCTAAGGGTGATGAAAATGAGTCGCTGTCTTCTGTGTTTGACCAGTTTAAAGTGAATTTGGCTAAGTGCTCTTCGGAAGCCACCGTGGAAGGGGTTGTCAAAGAGCGTTTGCGCGATAAGCTGGGTCTTGGAGAGGGCGAAGTTGAATCGCTGTTCTTTTCGGAAACGCTCGTCTACCTTTACTCGGTCGACCAAGAGATAGTATCGAACATTATTGCGCCTGATTTGAATCAAGTTGATAAGGACACCAAGCGATTGAGTCTTGGCGTCCTTAGGTTTGATTCTGAGTGGCAATACTGCGGGTTCGAGCTGTCTCCTGCGATTTGGATTGCCAAGAATAGCAAGATTCCTGATGCTCGCGGAGAAGATGGTCAAGAGGCGGAAACGTACGATAGCTACGTGAGCGACAATGGCAAAATTGAGAATAATATAGGGCAACTCCTGAATACGGGAGGATCTTCAGCCTGTGGCGCCATTCAATCTCCAACCTGTAGCGCTATTCAAAAAGCGGTGAATGATAACCTAGAACCGTATCTAGATGTCTTCCGCAAAGACGGAAAGCCGATTTCTGGCGTAGATTTCGACGTGGCTCTCGTCGACTATGCCGCATATGCAGATAAGGACAGGGCGAAGCAACTCAAAAGGGAGTCGCGCATACAAGGTTCCTTTTTTGCGAAAGATTTAGAGCGCTTGCGGAGCGCGGTGAAGAAGGTTGGGAATGAGTCCAGTATGGGCTTGAGCCCGCTCGGGCTGGTGTTCCGTTATTTTGAAGCCAGCATGAGTGATGACGCGTCTCGTTTCGACATTTTGACGAATGGAAAAAACCAGCTGCTCAATTTTTATCGCAGTGTTTTGGATTTGGACAATACGCCCGTCGGCCGCTGGCCGTCAAAGTACCCGCTTGCTCTTATGCAGCAGGTTGCTGTCAATTTGACGGCAGGAAGAAAGCGAACGGGTATCTCTTTTCCGTCGAACGATATCATGTCCGTAAATGGCCCTCCGGGCACAGGCAAGACCACGCTCCTCAAAGATGTCATTGCTGCAAATATCGTTGAAAAAGCCGTTTTGCTTGCTAAGTTCCAGCGCCCTGATGACGCGTTTGAGAAAGTCAAATCGTTCGCTGATGGAAAATATTCGCGAAGGGTGTGGCGCTTTAAGGATGAGCGCGTAAACGATTTGGGCATAATCGTATGCTCTTCGAATAATGCGGCGATTGACAACATTTCCACGGTAATACCCGATGGCAGTCAGTTTATCGACGGTTTGAGCAAGGAGGAGACGGCTTGGCTAAGCGAGAACTCCTCTCAGGATTATGTGTGGGTGGATAAGGACTCTGATAATGAAGATGCTTGGACAGCTTCGAGAGAGGTGTACTTCTCGTATGCCGCTGATAAACAGCTTGCAGAGTCCGATCAATTTAATCCGTCCGATTATTTAAATAACGAGCATAATCCAGGTTTACTGACAGTTGCTCGGCTTGGCAATTCATCTAATAGGAAGAACTTCACCAAAAGTCTGTGGCTTGTAATACACTCGATTGAGCTAAACAAAGGTAGCAACCTCCGTAGATACGAGGAGGCAAAATCGGCGCTTTTAGAGCACTATGCTCGCGTGCAAGATCTTATGGCAGAAAGGGCTCAGTCGGCAAAAGATGCCGCATGCGCAGCAGACGAACGGGAGTGCTGCGACCAGCGATTGCCTAGATTGTTGGAGGAGATGGAGGGGGCGCAAGAAAGCCTCAACAATCTGGAAATAGAGTTGGTTACCAATATCCGCCAATGGGCAGCTGAATCTGGCGAGATCTGCAATGTGCTCAAATATGAAGATATCACGCAGTTCGAGGATGGGCTAACTAGGGATATCGCCCCATATGTTTCCAGAAAGAATTATCTAGCGAGAAACATTGAGTTGGCAGGTGAGAAGAAGGGCCTATCGAGAATTGCCTGGATTAGGTCGCATAGAATCAGCAAAGCGGAAACGGAGTTGGAAGAGTTCGTTCTTTCCCATCCCGAAGCTAGTCGCAGGGAAAAGTTGCGCGAAACTATTAGGGGCGCACGTGAGTCTGCAGCTAGTCAGAGGTCTGAGCTGAAGCAAGAGATTAGTTGTTTGCGCGCCGAAGAGGACGAGCTGCGAGATAAACGATGTAAGAGCATTCGCGCACTTGCTGAAGCGGAGAAGAGCTGCGCCGATCGCGTTGTCGAGGCTAGCTATATCGCCAAGATTTCCGAAGGCGGTCGAGAATTCGACGACAACAGCATCTTTACTATTGCCGAGGATGCTCAGCTCTACAACCCGGCAAAGGCTATTGTTGGCGAAACATACGATTTGATGAGAGAACGTAACATCTTGTTTGTGCGCGCTCTTCAGCTAACCAGAGAGTTTATTCTGGCCTCGAATTGCATGAAGGACAACTTGCTCGCTTTTGCGAACATGCTCGATAATAGTCGGAATTACGATTCCGAACTTCGGCATGCTGCAATGCCCGTTTTGTTTCAGGCGCTGAATGTGCTGACCCCTGTGATCTCCTCAACGTTTGCGTCCGCAGAGCGCTTGTTTGGGGACGTGGAAATAAAAAGCATTGGCAAGGCTCCTTTCGGTCTTCTGGTAATCGATGAGGCTGGCCAAGCTGTTCCCTTTGCTGCTGTCGGTATGCTTTCTCGTTGTCGCAGGGCTCTTGTCGTTGGCGACCCCGGCCAAATCGCGCCAGTTGTTTCTCCTGAAACGAAGGCTATTAGGAAGGTGCTTGGCGAGAACGTGAAGGGGGTGTTTTCCGGCGATTCTGCCTCCGTCCAGAGGCTGGCAGATGCGGCGAATCCTTATGGTCATTCTCGGGTCGACCCCGATGCCGACGGCTTGGGCGATAAGCAATGGGTCGGGTGCCCGCTTGTCATCCACCGTCGCTGCATATCTCCGATGTTCGACATTTCGAATAAGGTTTCTTACGAGGGCGGCATGATTAATAAGACGCAGCTGCTGTCCAAAGAGGAAGAGGAGGAGAAAGGCTTCTGCAAAGAGTCGTCACAATGGATAAACGTTGGAGGACGCGAGTCAGCAGAGGATAGGGACCATTATGTTCAAGCTCAAGGGGATGCTGTTGCAGCAATAGTCGAAACGGCTTTTCGCAATTGTAAAAACGGGATGCCCAGCTTGTTCGTCATCTCGCCTTTTACAAGCGTTATTGCAGGTGTTCGGGATAAGCTAAAAAGCGCACTTTCAGAATGTGCCGAGGAAAGCGAGCGGAACAAGTTTTTAAAAAAGGCTCTGTCACAATATTAAGTTGATTTTCAGAGCATACGAATTACTTCACATCGATATACACTTATTTTTGTCAAAA
>CALEWN010000086.1 GCA_937925385.1 uncultured Senegalimassilia sp. | reverse complement strand
GAGAGGCTTATTCGCTTTATGCCATATTCTGACTAATTGTGACGACGGCGTGGCTTGCGATTGCCATTGCCGTTCTCCTTGCCATGGTTGTTGAAGCCCTGACCAGGGCGCGGTCCATCGCTCTTCACATCAGGCTTGTCGAGACGATCGAGCGAGATCTTGCCCGTCTTGGGATCGATCTCAAGCACCTGCACCTTGACGGTGTCGCCGAGCTTCAGCACATCCTCGACCGAGCCGACGCGGCCGTTGGCCACACGGGAGATGTGAAGCAGGCCGTCCTTGCCAGGGGTGAGCTTGACGAAGGCGCCGAAGTCCTTGATGCCGACCACTTCGCCCTCGAAGATTTCGCCGACCTCGGGCTCCTTGACGATGCCGAGGATCATGGCCTTGGCAGCCTCGCCCGCCGGGCCCTCGATGGCTGCGATATGGATGGTGCCATCTTCCTGGATGTCGATCTGCGCGCCGGTTTCATCCTGGATGCCACGCACGACCTTGCCACCGGAGCCGATGACGTCGCGGATCTTATCAACGGGGATATGGATGGTCTCGATGCGCGGGGCGGTATCGCGCAGGCTTGCGCGCGGCTTGGGCAGCTCTGCGAGCATGGCCTTGAGGATGTGGGCACGGCCTTCATGAGCCTGCTTAAGCGCACGGCCGAGGATCTCGGTGGACAGGCCCTTGGCCTTGTTGTCCATCTGCAGGGCCGTGATGCCCTTCTCGGTGCCGCACACCTTGAAGTCCATGTCGCCAAGGAAGTCTTCGATGCCCTGGATGTCGGAGAGGATGACGATATCGTCGCCTTCCTTGATAAGACCCATGGCGATACCGGAGACCGGGGCCTTGATCGGCACGCCGGCGTCCATGAGCGCAAGCGTGGAACCGCAGGTGGAAGCCATGGACGAGGAGCCGTTGGACTCCAGGATCTCTGAAACCACGCGGATGGCGTAAGGGAACTCGTCCTCGGAGGGGATCACCGGAAGCAGGGCGCGCTCAGCCAGCGCACCGTGACCGACCTCGCGGCGCTTCGGAGCGCCCATGCGGCCCGTTTCGCCGGTGCAGTACGGCGGGAAGTTGTACTGGTGCATGTAGCGCTTGCCCTCGGCCGGGTCGATGGTGTCAAGACGCTGCCACTCGTTGAGCATACCGAGCGTGGCGACGGAAAGCGCCTGGGTCTGACCGCGCTGGAACAGGCCGGAGCCATGGACGCGGGGCAGGTATCCGGGCACGATGTGCAGCGGGCGGATCTCATCGGCGCGACGGCCGTCGGCACGCTCGCCGGTTTCGATGACCATTGCGCGCATAGCCTTCTTCTCAAGCGCCTTCAAGGCAGCGGCGATGTCGGAGCCCCAAGCGGCAAGCTCCTCCTCGTTGAAGGACTCCTCCTTGATGCGGGCCTTGAGCTCATCAACCTTGCCCATGCGAGCCTGCTTATCGGCATCGCTCAAAGCCTGGGACATCTCGTCGAAGAACGGGGAGATGCGCTCGTCGATGGACGGGTCGGCAACATGGATAGGCCACTCGACCGGGGTGATGTCGCAACGATCGAGGAAGCGCTGCTGAGCCTCGCAGAACTTCGCGATGGCCTGCTGGCCGAAGTCCATGGCGCGCAGCATAAGATCCTCGGACACCTCGTTGGCACCAGCCTCGACCATGGAGATGTAGTCGGCGGTACCTGCGATGGTCAGTTCCAAATCGGAGGTTTCCTGCTCCTCGTAGGTGGGGTTTACGATGAACTCGTCGGTCTCGGGGTTGTGGGCGATGCGCACGCAAGCCGCAGGGCCGTCGAACGGGGCGCTGCCGATCATAAGAGCTGCCGAAGCGCCGCCGACGCAGATACAGTCGGGAGCGTTCTTGCCGTCGCACACAAGCGTGGTGGCAACGACATGGACCTCGCGCTTGAAGCCGTCGACGAAGCCGGGGCGAATAGGACGGTCGATCATGCGGGCGGTCAGCGTGCCCTTTTCGGACGGACGCGCCTCGCGCTTGAGGTAGCCGCCGGGGATGCGCCCGACGGAGTACATCTTCTCCATGAAGTCGACGGTCAGCGGGAAGAAGTCGTAGTTCTTCTCCTCTTTGGAGATGACGGCCGTGACGAGCACGGTGGTCTCGCCCTGCGTGACCAGGACAGCGCCGGTAGCCTGCTTGGCCAGCTCGCCCGTTTCGAAGCGGTAGGTCTTGCCGTACAGCTCGAAGGACTCGACGATCTTTTCCATGTGGTGTTCTTTCCTTCTCTATTCCTTGACCGCCGTAGTGCGGCCAAGCTTCTTCGGCCAGGGGTACTCACGTTTCCCGCTTGCCACGAGCAGGCACGCCCTTGCGCACCCGACCGCTATGCAAAAGCCCGCGCAGCGCTGCGCGGGCTTTCGTTGACTAGATGTTGTCGCGGATGCCGAGCTTCTTGATGAGGGCACGGTAACGCTCGATGTCGCGCTCCTTGATGTACTTGAGCAGACCACGACGCTTACCGATGAGCATCATCAGGCCACGGCGGGAATGGTTATCCTTCTTGTGGGTCTTCAGGTGCTCGGTGAGGTTGCGGATACGCTCAGACAGGATAGCGACCTGCACGTCCGGGTTGCCGGTGTCATGCTCGTTGGCGCCGAACTCGGCGACCAGCTCTGCGGTGCGCTCTTTCGTGATGCTGAGTTTGCTAGGCATGCTAACTCCACCTTTCCTGCGGGACTTGCCCGTCTTCCGTGCAGCTGTTGCTGCGCTCTACTTGCTTTCCGCTGGGATCCATGCTGGATGGGGACCAAGCTGAAAGTGGCTGCCGATACGGCAACTTGTCTAGGATACGATGACCAGGCGTATGGGCGCAAGTCCAACGGACCCACCTGCACAGCTTGCGCACATATCCGCTACCTGCGCCTATTGCGCCTGACGGGCCTCGCGCAAAGCATGGACGAGCTGGTCGGCGCAGCTGGTGGAGCGGCGACCGCACGTGTTGCCCTCGAGCACGGCGGCGACGTCCTCGACGCTCTTGCCGTTGACGAGCTTTCCGATGGCCTTGAGATTGCCGTCGCAGCCGCCGACGAAGTCAACATGCTTGATGGTGTCGCCGTCAAGATCGACGTGGATCTCGCGCGAGCAGACGCCTTTGGTTCGATAGGTATACATGCAAATATCCTCTCTCTTCGATGATGCAAGTATGGCACATCGACCTTCTTCTAAATTGCCTTTGGGGCAAGCACCTAAAACAATCCGCAGGTGAACATGAAATTGAGCGACTTGAGCCGAACGGAGGCGTGCACCTGCGCCCAGGTTTGGCACAGGCGAAGCACATCGAAGACGCACGACTGGTCCACCTGGGTAGAAGCGATGTCCGAAAAGCGCATTCCCAGCAACGCTCTTGCCCAGGAAAGCGTTTCCGGGGCAAGACCCGCCACACCGGAGACGCGGCAAGCGTCGCACACCACGCCGCCCTCGCTCGACGAGAACGCGACCGTCCGATGAGCGAAGCCCCCGACGTCGCAGGCCAGCGGCTCGCCGCACACGCAGCATCGGTCGAGCGAAGGGCGGATGCCCAAAAAAACGAACGCCTTGAGCAGCCAAGCCGCGCAGATGGCGGGAGCGTGCTCGGGGTCGGAGGCCGCAAGCGTATCAAAAGCCGTATGCGTAAGCGCGAACAGCTTCGGGACCTCAAGCCCCGGCTGGGTGATGCGGTCGAGCAGCTCGGCTATGGGGGCCGCACAGGTGGCAAGCTCCATGCTTTGCCGCAACGGAGCGGTGCCGGCAATCAGCCGTGCTTCCTTGACGATATCGAGCGAACGGCCTTGCGCCAATAGCACATCGGCCTGCGCATAGAGCTCCAAACGGGAACTGAACTGGCTGGTAGGCTTTCGGGCCCCCTTCGCAACAGCGCGGATCTGCGACCCATCTTGCGAAAGCAGGGACAAAATCAGATCCGACTCCCCCAGCTTGGTCTTGCGCAAGACCAAGACGCGCGCATTGTAGGTGCTTTGCGCCACAGGGCTACTTGAACGATACCGAGGTGACGTTGTTCGAGGAATCGAAGGTCACCGTTCCCGACACCTGCTTCGAATCCCCTGCAACCGATATGGTCTGCCCGAGAACCGTGACCGACTTCGACGCCTTGCCCGACGCGGTGAAGGCCACCGTGTTGTTGCCCTGATAGGAGACGTTATCGACCGAGGACACGGTGAATGCCGACCCATCGGTTGCGGTAAGCGTGGTTGAGGCCAAATACGAACGGGCAGCAGCGGTCAGCTCGCTGGCACGGGATTTCGCAAGCGAGATGACGACGACCGTGTCGGAGGTGACCTTCGAACCCACGGCGGGCTCGACGCCCATGATGGCCCCTTCACTTGCGGTCTCGCTGTAGGTGTACACGGCGGTAGAGGAAAGTCCGGCATCCTTGATGGCCTGCACGGCTTCGTTATAGGTCATGCCGGAAACATCGGGCACGGTGTAGGCCTGGGCAACCGTAAGCGTGATGGCAGTGGAAGCCTTGGCCTTCTCGCCCTCTTCGGGGCTCACGGAAAGTACGGTGCCCTCAGCCTCGTCGGAACGCTCCATCTGCACATCGACGTTTTCGAAACCGTTGTCCGAAAGCGCCTTCAGAGCGCTATCCTGGCTGGTGCCGACCACCTTGGGAACGGTTCGCGAGGTTGACACATGGATGACGACCTCGGCGCCTTCCTCCTGTCGCGCACCGGCGCCCGGGTCCATGAGCAGGACCAAGCCTTCCGTGGAATCGGAGGGGACGGTGGTGGACCTTACCGTGAAACCCTTGTTCTGCAGCATGTAGGTGGCATCCGCCTGCGTCATGCCCGTGACGTCGGGAACGACCTTTCCGCCCCACAGCTCCATTTGATACGTGACGCCCGCAGCCGTTCCCGCAGCGAGAAGCATCACCAGCGCAACGATGGCGGCGATCTTCGAACCGGGAAGACGCTTCGCCTTGGCTTCCGTCTTCTTCTTGTCTTGCTGCTTCGCTTCACCGGCAACGGGCTTAACATCCTTGTCGGCGTGCTTGGGCTGTTCTTCCTTTGGCGACGCAGCGGGCTTTTCAACAACTTCCTTAAGCTCGGAGCTTTGCTGCTGGGCCTCTGCGGCCTTTGCCTTCTCGACTTTCTTCTTCTTGCGATCGCGCTTCTTCTTGTTGGGGTCGGGCGCGATGAAATCCTTCTGTTGCGACAGGTCGGCATCGGTGATGCGCGGCATCTGCATGGTGTCGCCTGCATGCCAAGCGGCCTTCGGGGGCACATATCCGGGATAGACGAGGAACTCGTCGAAACCGGACAGATCAGGCTCCCAACCCGATTTGAACGCAGGCGATGCGGGCTTGGGCCCGAGCGTTTGGGTTTTCTCGGACTCGAAGGCAAGGTTGCGGATATCGGGAAGATCGAGCACGTGCGTACGCTGATGCGCTACATCGTCGGCCTCGCTATCATGCCCATCGGGACGATCCTTGATATCCCCGCCAGCTTCCCGAGCATCTTCGGTTGCATCTTGTTGCGCCTGGGAATCCTCTTGCGCACGGGCATCCGGGCAGTAAGCATCGTCATCCTCTTGCGTTGCCGCATCTGGCTGAGATTCCTCATCGGGGGTATCCTCGGACGCTTCATCGGAAGAGTCCGCCTCTTTGGCGCCATCAAGCTCTTCGGCTTCTTTATCAGCGCTTTCGGGGGCATCGTCTTGCTTATCGATGGCCGCCTCTTCTTGAGCGGCCTGATCGGATTCGGTTATCTCCAACGCATGGGCAGGTTCCGCGCCTTCAATCTGCTCGAAGGCGGTACGGGGCAGTTTGGCCCCGCACTCGTCGCAGAACTTCGCGCCATCGCGATTTTCCGTGTGGCAAGAAGGACAGATCATGCTTGAGACTCCCTTGCGCGTGCTTACGTTATAGTTTCCCGTAAATTGTACCCAAAAACAGGATTGAGGTGCCGCTTGGCACCCCAATCGCAAAATATCTTATAAACCTGAAAACAAGCTGTTACAAACCCTCGCCGTAGCCGAACCGTCGGATTTGCGTGGCGTCACGGCGCCAGTTCTTCTTGACCTTCACCATAAGGTCAAGGTACACGCGCGTGCCGAGAAGCTGCTCAAGGTCTTCGCGCGCCTCCTGGCCGATGCGCTTGATGGCGCTGCCGCCCTTGCCGATGATGATGCCCTTCTGGGAATCGCGCTCCACGTAGATGCGGGCCAGGATGCGGTTGAGGTCCTTCTTCTTCTCGTATTCCATGTGCTCGATGGTGACGCCGATGGAATGAGGAACCTCGTCGCGAAACGTTCGCAGGATCTTCTCGCGAATGAACTCGGCCACGATGACCTCGATCGGCTGATCGGTTTCCATGTCCGCGGGAAACCACGCCGGGCCCTCGGGCAAGAAGCACTGCACCTCTTCGATGAAAGCGTCGATGTTGTACCCGGACTCGGAGGAAAGCCCCACCATGGCGTCCCAATTCGCCAGCTTTTTGGCAGCTTCGGCCTGCTCATGCATCTGCTCCGTGGTGACCAAGTCGCCCTTGGACAGGACGCAGATCTTCTTGGCGTGCTTGCAGTGCGGGCCGTCAAGCTGGGCAGCCACCCATTCATCACCGCGACCGACGGGCTTGCTGGCATCGATGAGCATGGCGATGACGTCGACGTCCTCGAGCGCCTTGAGCGCCGAAGTGTTGAGCTCCTCGCCGAGCGCATCGTGAGGCTTGTGCAAACCCGGGGTATCCACGATGATCATCTGCATGTCGTCGCGGGTATATACCGCACGGAAGCGATGGCGAGTGGTCTGGGCGGTGTTCGAGGTGATGGCGATCTTCTTGCCCATGATG
>CALEWN010000085.1 GCA_937925385.1 uncultured Senegalimassilia sp. | reverse complement strand
CCTGGTCGCGCAGCTCCAAGCAGAACGTGCCAACCAGCGCCAGCGCGAACATGAGCACCGTGGTGGTGGCCACATCGACATCGGCCGCCGCCAGCGCTCCGGCCACGATCGACCCCACCGCAAACGACGCGGTGTAGAACGCCCAACCCACGCCGAACACCAGCGGCGGGTCGGCCTGGGCATGCCGCGCGATATCGGCCACCGTCAACCAGGTGAACAGCACCAGCAGATCCCACGCGCTGCTCTCCACGCAGCGAATCGCCCTGATTTGCGGTAGGAGCACCTGGCACAGCACGTCAACGGCCAGCAGCACCAGCACGATACGCCACAGCTGCGCGAAGTTGAACGATTTCCTTGCCCCGACGACCAGGCCCAACACCACAGCGGAGATGACCACCTCGCACACGCGCCCGAGCAGGAACACATCGGCGGGCGCAGAGCTTTGGTTGCCGTAGGACTTCCCCACCAGAAACGCGGTCACGAAGCTGAGTGCCGCAACGGCGGCGGCAACCTTCCACAACCCGCACAGATTGTGCGACTCGAAGCGCACGGCGGGACGACCGGAGCGCGGGGCGTCGATGAGCGCCATGCGGCACAGCAACATGGACGCAACGGGCAGCACCATGGTGATGGCGCATTCCAGGGGCAGCGGGCTGAAATGCGCCAGACACTTCAGCAGCGAGCCGGCGATGTTGGCGACGAACAGGCAGCCGACGGCCGTGCGGATGTTCAGCCGCACGTAAAACTGCCCCCACTGCAGGTACAGCCAGCCCAGCACGCACGAGCACAGGATGGTTGCCGGAACCTGCGCGAACGTCAGCGCCGATGTGGAGAACGACAGCACAAGCACCGCCGAGCCCGCGACGCCCAGGCCCGCAGCGATATAGCCGGCCGCAGCGGACTCCAGAAACGCCGGCGCCTTGTGCGCGATGCCGCCGAACGCCACCATGGCCGCGGCCAGTACCAAATAGGAGGCCTGCCACGACAACTCGCCACCAGGTGTTGCGCTGCTGGCGGCGTTGATCAGGAAGGCCCAGGCAAGCGTGCAGCATATGCCGATGGAAGCCCAGCGCAGCTTTCCCGCACCTTGCGCCTTTGCGTGATCGGCCTCCCCGACGGCCCACTGAGCGGACACGGGTACGCGCGTGTTGTCCGCCGCACCGCCCTTCGCGGCCCGGGCCGCATTCGTTTTCCCGCTTGCCATGCTGGTCCTTCCCATCCCTTTTCTCGCGCGAAACATGATAGCACGCGCGCATCGGCAAGACGCGCAAGGCTTCGTTGCCTCCCGTTCGCGAACCAATCCTCGCGTACGCTTCTCACCTGGGGAAACACACCCTTCACCCGCATCGTGTGATGCGATTTCACCCGTTTCTGCGCACCCGCTACACCAGCTGCGGGTGAAGAAACGCCGCCCTTCGCAGGTTATCTTCTTCCGCGATGGAAGTCAGGCGCACGGGAAGCGCAAGCAAAGCTGCCGCATACGGCAGCGCCCCCCCGAGCCGACCGCGCCTGGCGGCAAAGCAACGCGCTCGTCCCGTCAACGAGCGCGGAAAGCCATCCTTCTGCGGTGCGCGGCACCGCATTGGAAGCAGGAACAAGGAAAGGGACGAGAAGATGGAACTGACCGATGGTCTGAACCTGACGCAATCGCGCCGCAACTTCATCAAGGCCGCCGGCGCCACTGTGCTGGCCGGCGTCGCCGCCGGCGCTCTGGGCGGATGCTCCGCCAAGGGCAAGGCCGAGAACAAGAACAACTTCGCGCAGTCTATCGGCGAGATCGACTGGGACGAGGAGACCGACGTCCTCATCGTCGGCGGAGGCCTGGCCGGTCAAGCGGCCGCTGCCACCGTTGCCACCGAGGGCAACGGCGCCAAGGCGCTGCTGCTTGAAAAGGGCGCGCTCGTACTCGGCGACGGCGACAGCCCGTTTTCCGCCGGCCGCGTGCTGTGGACCGACGACGAGCACGCCGAGGGCTTCCGCCAGTACCTCTACGAGCTGCGCGGCGAGATGGACAACACCCCCGACGCCGTGCTCGACGCGTTCGCCGAGGGTATCCACGAGAACCGCACGTGGCTGGAGAGCCTGCCGGGCTTTAAGGACAGCTACATCAAGGCCACCACGCACTTCCACCCCGGCACCGGCGACACCTGCTACCCCGAGTATGCCGAGCTGCCGCACGGCTACAACCTGGGCGTTCTGTTCTTCAAGGACGAGAAGTACGACCACGTCATCAAGTTCGTGAACTCCGTGTTCGCCGACAACGACAACATCACGCATAAGCTGAACGCCCCGCTGACCGCGCTGATCCAGGACCCCGAGACCAAGGCCGTGCTCGGCGGCGTGTACACCTACGAGGGCCAGACTGTGTACGTCAAGGCTAACAAGGGCGTCATCATGTGCTGCGGCGGCTTCGAGAACAACAAGCAGATGCGCGCCGACTACCTGTCCGCCGCCACCGCCCGCTGCATCGCCGGCCGCATGAACACCGGCGACGGCCACTACATCTGCGCCCGCATCGGCGCCGACATGTGGCATATGAACAGCTGCGCCGGCATGTGGACCAGCGTCTCCCCCATCGAAGGCGAGGACGTGACCATGCGCACGCCCAAGCAGTTCGGCATCACCGTGGCCGAGAACGGGCGCCGCTTCTTCATGGACTGGGATTCCGACCATGAGCACGACTGGGAGGTCATCGACCAGAACCCGCTCAACATCAACGTGGGCAGCCGCCACGGCCACATGCAGTTCGGCGGCGAATGGCCGCACCTGCCCATGCCCAAGACCACGTGGTACATCCTGGACGACGAGGGCTACAAGAAGATGATGGCCTACTCCACCGCCCCGAACTTCGAGCCGTCCAGCGAGGGCTACGGCTTCACCGCCGACAGCATCGAGGAGCTGGCGGACAAGGCCGGCATCAACAAAGCCGAGCTGGTGAAAACCGTCGCACAGTGGAACGAGTACTGCGAGGCCGGCAGCGACCCGGCGTTTTACCGTCCGGCGAAGACGCTGACCCCCATTAAGGGCGCCCCGTTCCATGCCTGC
>CALEWN010000084.1 GCA_937925385.1 uncultured Senegalimassilia sp. | reverse complement strand
CAAATCAACCCCCTAACGCAGAAGACCCCTATAGGAGAAGCAGAACATTGTCTGTCCAACTATAGGGGTTCACTGCAATTTTGCGCGCACAACACTTGACGCTTGCGGCGTCGTTATTCGATTTCATGATGTGTGGAACAACCCCTTGCCTGATTTTGGGAATGGATACCGTTTGTCTCGGATTTCATACTAGGACGCTTCCCCGGCATTTCAAAAATTTGCCGGGGAATCCACGCGACCGGCATAAGCCGTGCAGCGGAACCTCACAAAACCCGGGCATGCGAAAGGGGCGATGGGAATCGGTTCCCATCGCCCCCTTGCGATAAGTTGGCAGATCGGTTGTCTGGCTTTCGGCTGGCTGGCCGGCGGCCTGCTTGGCCGGTTGCCGGATGTTCGGCAACCAGGCTGGCGGCGCTAGCGCTTCCGGGCCTTCCATGCCAGCGCGGCCGCGGCTATGACGAGTGCCGCCACCGTTGCCACCAGGCCGATGGCGGGCGCCTTGTAGCCTACCAGCATGACCGCCGTGCCGAATAGCGCCATGACCAGGCACAGGATGCTCAGCCATTTCATGTAGCCCCGCGCGTCCATTTAGTAGTTCACATCCTTGTCGTCCAGGCGTCCGCGGAAGACGCGGTACGCGATCACGTGGTACACCAGCACCAGCGGCACGCCCACGCAGGCGATGCCGGTCATCCACGCCAGCGAGGTGTCGGAGGATGCCGCGCTCATCAGCGTGATGGATGCGCCCGCGCTGCCGGGAGCTGCCACCACCAGGTTGGGGAACAGCGTGACCGCGGCAAGCGCCACCAGGCACACGGCGGCGGCAGACTGCAGGAGGAACGCCACTAGGTCGTTGCCCTTGCGGCCGAGTGCGATCGACGCCACCACGCACGCAAGGAACACCAGGGCGATGACCACGCCGGCGGCGAGCATGCCCGGCGCGAACGCGGACTTCACCACCGCGAACATCAGGACCGTGGCAACGGCGAACAGCACCAGGGCCGCGACCTGGCAGGGCACGCGCAGCTTCGCGGCGCGCTTATGCACGGTGGAGCCGGCAGGAGCCTTCAGCGCCACCCATGCGGCGCCCGCCGAGAGGCACATGGCCAGGCCGAGCAGGCCGGCGACCAGGGTGAACGGCGAAAGCAGGCCCAGAAGCGGCACGCCTGCGTAATCGCCGTTGGCGGCCATGGGGATGCCTGCGATCACGTTGCCCAGCGCCACGCCCAGCAGCAGCGCCGGCAGGAACGAACCCACGGTGAAGCAGACGTCCCAGGCGCGCGCCCATTGCGGGTCGTGGGCACGGAACTCAAGCGACACCGCGCGGACGATCAGGCCGAACAGCACCAGCATGACGGCCAGGTAGAAGCCCGAGAACGTGGTGGCGTACGCCGCGGGGAACGCCGCGAACAGCGCGCCGCCGGCGGTGAGCAGCCACACTTCGTTGCCGTCCCACACCGGGCCGATGCTGCGGCGCACGAGCGCCCGCTCGCGCTCGTCTTTCGCCAGCGCGCGGTACAGGACGCCCACGCCTAGGTCGAACCCGTCGAGCACGAAGTACCCGGCGATCAGCACGAAGATCAGAAAGAACCAAAGGACTGCAAGCGCGCTCATGGCTATTCCCCTTCCTTGACGGCGGCGGTCGCATCATCGGTGGAGCCGGCCGCGGGGGCGGCATCGCCGACGGGGCCGCGCTCGATGAAGCGCGAGATCACGCGCGCCCATCCGATGAACAGGAACACGTACACGGCTGCAAACAGGGCCAAGGTCAACAGCAGCTCAGGTGCGGAAACCGACTGCGAGATGGCGTTGTTCGTCAGCAGGCTCACGCCGTCGGGACCGGACGTGGAAGGGTAGACAACCCAAGGCTGGCGTCCCACTTCGGCGGTGATCCAGCCAACCTGGATGGCGATGAACGGGAACAGGGGGCTGACCAGCAGCAGCTTCTGCAGCCAGCGCATGGAGCGGATACGGCCGCCGCGCAGGCTGAACACCACAGCCAGAATCGCCGTGATCATGATCAGTCCGTACATGGCCACCATAAGGTGGTAGGACTGGAACACCAGGTTCACGGGCAGATCGGCCACGTCCATGTCGCCGTACTTCTCGGTCTGCGCCAGCGAGTTCAGACCCTGGTACTGGGCGTCCCACGTGCCCGTTGCAAGGAAGCTGGTGCCGCCGGGGATGGAGAACGGGGTGATGACCTGCTGGTTCTCTTCGTCAACCCAGCCGAACGCGTACAGCGGGGGCACCTCGTCGTCGTACATGCCCTCCATCATGGCAAGCTTGGTGGGCTGCTCCTGCGACACCTCCACGGCGGAGGAGTGCGCGGTGACGATCAGGGCGCACGAGGCCACGATGCCCACGACGGCGCCCACGCGGATGGTCTTCATGGCGAAGTCGGCGTGCTTGCCGCGCAGCAGGTACCATGCGCCCACGGCCAGGGAGGCGAACGCGCCCAGGATCAGCAGCGCCACCACCACGTGGGTGTAGCGCGGCAGCGTGGACGGGTTGAACGCCGCGGCCAGGAAGTCGGTGATGACGGCCTTCGAACCATCGGCGGCCAGCTCGGCGCCGGCGGGCGTCTGCATCCACGAGTTCGCGATGAGGATCCACAGCGCGCTCAGGCACGAACCGGCCCATACCAGCCATGCCGACACGGTGTAGAACAGGCTGGACACCTTGTTGCGCCCGAACAGCAGCACGCCCAGGAACACCGATTCCAGGAAGAACGCGAACAGGGCCTCGGCAGCAAGCGGCGCGCCGAAGATGTCGCCTACGAAGCGCGAGTAGTCGGCCCAGTTCGTGCCGAACGAGAACTCCATGGTGATGCCCGTGGCCACGCCGATGGCGAAGGTGGCGGTGAAGATGCGCACCCAGAAGCGCATGGCGTTGCCGTCGGCCTCGCTGCGGCTTCGGTGGTATTTGGTGGCGAAGATGGCCAAGATCAGGCCCAAGCCGATGGATAACGGGACGAAGATGAAATGGTACGCCACGGTCAGTGCGAACTGGATTCGCGAGAGCAGCGCGACGTCGGATAGCATATCCATGAGAACCCCCTCCTATGTTCATATGCTACTAAACTAGTAACATAATACGTCGCGAAACGAGAAAATGAAAGTCTTAATGAGATTTTGTCTCGGTTAATTTTGCCCGGTTGCTTCTTCGCCTAGTTGTCGGCGACGACGGAGTTCATGATCGCGGACACGATGCTGATGACGATGGAGGCGAAGAACGCGCTGCCGAAGCTGGAGATGTAGAACCCCACGTGGAACATGCCGTTGCTCAGCCAGGCGGCCAGGTACAGCATGGCGGTGTTCACCACCAGGTAGAAGATGCCGAACGTCAGGCACGTGATGGGCAGGCTGAGCAGCTGCAACAGCGGCTTGATACTCATGTCGATGAGCGACAGCGCCAGGCCGGTGATAGCCACGGCGATCCAGCTTTCGGTGGTGCCCAGCACGGCGATGCCCGGGACCAGCCACACGGCGGCCCCTACGGCGACGGCGGTGACCAGCCAACGGATGATGAATTGCATGGCGTCTCCTTTCGGTGCGGCGGGGCGGAAGCCAAGGTGGTTCCGTCCCGATTATAGCCTCGCGTTATGCGCGGAGCGTGTGCGGCGCCGCCGCGGCATTGCCCGGAGGCATGCGGGGCACCGCCGGGCAATGCCTCCTGGCGTTACGGGTCCGCCGTGGGGCGCCGCGGCCCCGCTGCAGGCGCGCGGCGTGACCTGCTCCGCTAGCGATCGTCGTCGCGCTGCAGCTCGTCCAGGGCCTTCGCCAGGTCGGCGATCTTGAATGGCTTGCCCACGTGCGCGTTCATGCCCGAGTCCAGCGCCTTCTTCACGTCGTCCGCGTAGGCGTTGGCGGTCAGCGCCACGATGGGCGTGGTCTGCGCATCGGGGCGCGGCAGCTTGCGGATGGCGCGCGTGGCCTCGTAGCCGTCCATCACGGGCATCATGGCGTCCATGAGCACGGCGTCGAAATGCTGCGGCTCGCTTTCGGCGAACAGCTCCACGGCCTCCTTGCCGTTTTGCGCCTGCTCGAGGGTAGCCCCGCGCTCGGTGAGCATCTCGGCCAGGATGATGCGGTTGATCTGGTTGTCCTCGGCCACCAGGTAGCGCCGGCCCTTGAACACCTCGGTGAAGGAAGGACGTTTCTCGTCCGCATCGTCCTTCGCGCCGTCGCGCTCGGCGTCCTTGCCCGTTCGCTTGCCCTTGCCGGGGTCGTTGTCGGCAGCCTTGCACGGGCACGGCTTCGCCCCTTCGCCTTCGCCCAGCTTGAACTTCAGCTTCACGGTGAACGTGGTGCCGTGGCCTTCCTTGCTCTCCACGTCGATGGTGCCGCCCATGGCGTCTACCAGGGCTTTCGTGATGGTCATGCCCAGGCCGGTGCCCTGGATGCCCTGCATTTGCTTACCTTCGGCGCGCTCGAACGGGGCGAAGACGTGGTCGATGAACTCGGGCGGCATGCCCATGCCGTTGTCGCGCACGATGAAGCTCAGGCGCACGAAATTCGGGCTGGTCTGCTCGTGCTCCTCCACGTGCAGGGCCACCATGCCGCCGTCGGGCGTGTACTTCACCGCGTTCGACAGCAGGTTCAGCAGGATCTGGCGCATGCGCAGCTGGTCGGCGGCGAAGCTGCGGTGCTGCACGTTCACCGCATCGAGTGTGAGCAGCTGCCCTTTCGCGGCGGTTTGCGGCCGCATGATGGCGTCCACGTCGCGCAGCAGCGTGTCAAGGTCGCAGCATTCCTCCTGCAGCTCGATGGCGCCGCTTTCGATCTTGGACATGTCGAGCACGTCGTTGATCAGGCTGAGCAGGTGTTGCGACGAGGTCTGGATGGTGGCCAGGCATTCGTCGGTCTTCTCCCAGTCGCCGGCGTTGTCGCGCGCTATCTGCGTCATGCCCATGATGGCGTTGATGGGGGTGCGGATATCGTGGGACATCTTCGCCAAAAACGTGCTCTTCGACTGGTTCGATTGCTTGGCGATGGCCAGCGCCTGCTGCAGGCGTTCGCGGCTCTCGGTCTCCTTCGTGCGGTCGAACAGCACGTACACCAGCTTCTCCGTGTCGCCTACCTTCGCGCGGAACAGCGTCTCATGGTACCAGCGCAGCTCGCCGGTCTCTTGGTGGCGTCGCGTGCTGTCGCCGTCGCGGTGGTCGTTGCTGGGAAGCGAGTGCATGTTGGTCTCGAGCAGGCTTACCGACCCCGGCTCCAGCGAGCGGTCGATGTTGCGCACGTCCTTGGCGATGTCGGCGGCGGGGATGCCCAGGATGCGCTGCGTGTTCGGGCTGACGTAGTCGACTGAGCCGCCATCGGGGCTGAGCATGATGAAGATGTTGTCGGTGCTGCCCGACAGCGCGCTGAACAGCTGTTCGCGGTACTTCACCTCCCGGACCTGCTGGTCGAGCACGCGTTGCCCGTGCTGCACCAGGATGACCACTACGAGCGCGGCAAGCGCGAACAGCACCACCGATACGGTGGCGATGGTGAGCAGCTGCACCTCCGACATGCTGGCGTTGACCACGTTGCTCGGGACCACGCCCACCATCACCCAGTCCTGGAATCCGACGGGCATGTAGGTGAGATAATACTGGTTGGTTGCGGTGGAGAACTGCGTGGTGCCGCTTTGACCTGCGTCGATGTCGGATCGGATGGCATCGATGCCGCCGTCTGCCCCGAACGAGGCTATCTGGCCGAGCCAGTCGAGCAGGTTAGATGATTGAGAGTACTGGTCGGTTGCCGAGAACAGCAGGTTGCCGGCCGGTGTGATGACGAAGCAGCTGGATTGCCCGTCGAAGGCGTTCACGTCAAGGGCCGCCTCCATGTCGTGGTTGTTGTAGCTTATGGCGATGGCCGAGTATTCGAACCCGTCGAACGAGGCGGGTGTCACGGGCGTGGCGAACACCGTCAGTCCCGTGCCGCTGGTGGGGACGGTGTCCGCCACGATGCTGTTGCCGCTGTTCAGCAGGTCGAGCTGCTGGCCTAGGTTCAGGGTGCCGCGCTCGCCGTCGGGCGTGGCGTAGGCGCCCTGCGAGTTGATGAAGTAGAAGTCGGTGAAGCCCCATTTGGCCTGCTCGCCGTCGATGAACCTGCGCGCCTGCTCGGCGTCGTCGCCGGACACGGCGCCGTCGGGCGAGTGGGCAGCGGAGTCCTCGAACATGGTGTTCCACGTGCTCAGATGGTTCCAGTTGTCGGACACCAGCATAGAGAACGTATTGTTGACCTGGGAATATATCTCCTTCAGGTGGTCGGCGCTCTCGTCGTGCACCTTCTCTTGTATGAAGTGGACGTACAGGCCGCACACGCAGGCAAGCGTCGCGATGACGATGCCGATGGCGGCGGCGAGGGATCGTCGTTTCATGGGACCTCGTTTCAGGCAAGCGCGGGGTTCCCGCGCGGGGCGTATGGATGGGTTTCGGCGGCCGGCGCGCATGCGTTGGGCGAGCCGTCGTCCGCACCATCATATGCGCTTCGGACGCGATGCGGGGCGGTGCGGGCGAACGTGTGCCGAACCGTGCCGCGTCCGTTGACGGCCCGTTACGGGCAGGCGTGGATTCTGCCTTGAGGTTGCCGGCGGTGCAGCCCTGCCGGCCGCGCATGTGCGTATACTGAGTAGTTACGGTTTTATGCAAGCGGACAAGGGGAACTCATGAAGGAAAACGGCCAGAAGCGCGCAGGCGGGCAGGGCGGGAAGCGTCCGCGGCAGGCGGCACGGCCCCAGGCCGGTCCTCGGCGTCGGCAGGAGCGCAGGCAGGAGGGCAACACGGCGGTAAGCGGCCTGCCGCAGTGCCCGGTGGCGCGCCAGTGCGGCGCCTGCCAGCACGTCAACCAGCCCTACGACCAGCAGCTTGCGGCGAAAGACGAGCGCGTGGCCCAGCTGTTTTCCCAGGTGGCGGCCCCTGAGGCACTGCGTCCCATCCTGGGCATGCAGGACCCGTACGCCTATCGCAACAAGGTGATGTCCCCGTTCGCTCCCGGCGCGCCGCGCGAGGCGGCGCCTGCCAAACGCGGCGGCGGCAAGCGTCCCAGCCGTCCGGCCTCCCCGCAGCGCGACATCCTGTGCGGCATGTACGCCGCCGGCACGCACCGCATCATCGACACGGGGGAGTGCCTGATCGAGAACGCCCAGGCCAAGCAGGTCATCCGCGCGGTTCGCAGCCTTATGCTCAAGTTCGGCATCCCGCCCTACGACGAGGACCGCGGCACCGGCTTCATGCGCCACGCCGTGGTGCGCGTGGGGCACACCACCGGCGAGGTGCTGGTCACGCTGGTCACCAATGGCCAGCAGTTCCCCGGTGCGAAAAGCTTCTGCCGCGAACTGGTGCGCCGCTGCCCGTTCATCACCACGGTGGTGCAGAACATCAACGAGCGCCAGACCAACGTGGTGCTCGGCCAGCGCGAGCAGGTGCTCTACGGCCCCGGCTTCATCCTGGACAAGCTGTGCGGCTTGAGCTTCCGCATCTCGTCGCAGTCGTTCTACCAGGTGAACAGCGTGCAGACCGAGGTGCTGTACCGTCAGGCCATCGGGCTGGCGGGCTTCGCCGGCGCCGAGCACGCCATCGACGCGTACTGCGGCACGGGCGCCATCGGCCTGGTGGCGGCCTCCATGGGCGCGGCTCAGGTCACGGGTGTGGACTGCGTGGAGTCCTCCATCCGCGACGCGCGGCAGAACGCGCGCCACAACGGCGTGGACAACGCACGTTTCGCGGTGGCCGACGCCGGCGCGTTCATGCGCGATATGGCGGCGCAGGCCGCGGCGGCGGGACGTGCGGGCACCGACGAGGAGGGCCGTCCGCTCGTGCTGCTCATGGATCCGCCGCGCGCCGGCTCAACCGAGGAGTTCTTGCGCGCCGCGGTGCAACTGGCGCCCGTGCGCATCGTCTACATCTCGTGCAATCCGGAAACGCAGGTCCGTGACCTGGGCTTTCTCAAGCAGTTCGGCTACGGCGTGCGAACGGTGCAGCCTGTGGACATGTTCCCGCACACCGACCACATCGAGACCATCGCGCTCATCGAGCGCATGTAGCGGCAACCATATATATAGGTAGGGAAGGAAATGGCAGAGCAACAGCGAACGGGGAACGGGGCGGCCGCGGCGGGCGATGCCGGGCTCGGCGCCGATGCGGCAGAGCGTTCCAAGGACGTGCTCGCCGCAGCGCGGCGCACCATCGAGCAACGCGGGCTGGCGAACGTCGAGACGCCGGTGCTGCTCATGGTGTCGGGCGGCTCGGACTCCACGGCGTTGGCGTACGTTGCGCGGCAACTGGCCGATGAAGGGGCCATCGGGCCCATCGCCATGCTACACGTGAACCATCGGCTTCGTCCCGGCGCCGCCGATCAGGACGAGGCGTTCACGGCACAGTTGGCGGAACTTCTGGGAATCCCCCTGTTCAGCTGCCAGATCGACGTCGCCGGCCAGGCGCAGCGCGAGGGCGGCAACGTGGAGGCCGTCGCCCGCCGCGAGCGCTACCTCGCCGCCAACGAGGCGCTCGCAAGCCTGTGCCGCCACGCCGCCGCGCCTCTGTCCGAGGGCCGCATCTTCACCGCCCACACCGCTGACGACCGCGTGGAGAACTTCTACATGCGCTCCATGGTGGGCACCGGGCCGGGCGGTTTCCGCGCCATGAAGTACGCCAACGGCCCCGTCGTCCGCCCGCTGCTCGACGTCGGTCGCCAGGACCTGCGCGGTTACGTGCAGCAGCGCGAGCGTGAGGGGCTGCCGTGCGCATGCGACGCCGAGGGCTGCTTATGGCGCGAGGACGCCACCAACGCGCACACCGATCGGTTCCGCGCTTACGTGCGCCACGAGGTCATCCCGCACGTGAAGGAACGCAGCCCACAGCTGCTCGAGGTGCTCGGGCGCACCATGAACCTGATCGCCGACGAGGACGATATGCTTGAGGAAATGGCATCCGACCTGGTGAAACGCCATATGGCGTGGACCGAGGCGCTGCCCGACCGCCCGCCGGCTTACGAGGAGGGCGGCGTGCTCGCCCCCGAGCTGGGCTCCCAGCCCGTGCCGTTGCAGCGGCGCGTGGCGGTGCAGGTGCTGCAGGCCATGCTGGGCCCCGACGCACGTGTCGAGACGGCTTCGATCGACGCGGTGCTGGCGGCATGGGATGCGCCCGGCACCCCGCAAGCCGCCCCGCATGGCGGATACGTTGCCAACATCCAGGGAAACCTGGCGATCAGCGCGAACAAGCGCGGCGTGAGGCTCGAGCCCATGGCCGCATTCAGAGCAAGGAGAAGGAAATGAGCGAACAGCCCATGCCGCAAGACGCGGCGCAGGAAAACGAACAGGCAGCAGCCGAGCAGCCGGCCGCTGAGCAGCCGATGACCGTCGATGTGATCCTTGCCAGCGGCAGCCCGCGCCGCAAGGAGCTTCTCGAGCGCGAGGGCGTGAACTTCACCATCCGCGTGTCCGAGGTTGACGAGTCGCTGGAGCCCGACCTTGAGGCCAACCCGCCCGAGGCGGTGAAGAAGTTGGCCGAGCGCAAGGCCGGCGCCGTGGTGCAGGAGGTGCTCGGTGAGGGCTACACAGGTATGGCGGCCATCATCGGCGCCGACACCATGGTAGTGTGCGACGGCGAGATCTTCGGCAAGCCGGCCAGCATCTCCGATGCCAAGCGCATGCTGCGCCGCCTGCAGGGCAACACGCACGAGGTGCTCACCGGTGTGTCGGTGTGGCTGGTGTCCGCACCCAACGCCGAGGACGTGTCGCTGGGCTTCCGCACGTTCGTGGACCGCGCTGCCGTCACGTTCCATCCGCAGACCGACGAGCAGCTGGCCGAGTACCTGAAGTGCGGCGAATCGTTCGACAAGGCGGGCGCATATGCTGCCCAGGGCAACGGCGCCAAGCTCATCAAGCACGTCGAGGGCGACCTGGATACCGTCATCGGCCTTCCGGTGACGCGCCTGCTCAAGGAGTTTCCCGATCTGAAATAGCCGGCCGTACCGTTCCTGCGAGCGGCGGGCCCTCGGCATCCCGGGGCGCTGTGGCGCCCCGGTTCGCGCCTAGAGCGTGTCGGCGCCTTGGCGGCCCGCTTGTCCCCGCCGGCAGGCATGCGCAGCGTGCCGCCTCCGGCGGTTTCGGTCGGTCCACAGGCGTTCATATTTATGTGGCGTTACGGTATTGTCATGTGCCCGCTCGGGGCGAATGGTACACTTGTGCTCGTTCATATAAGGGCGTCTAGGACGCTCTTCAGGCGAAATGCATCGAAGAGGTAATCATCGTGCACGAAAACATCGATCGAATCCTGTTCACCGAGGATGAAATCAAACAGCGCGTCGCCGAGATCGGCGCGGGCATCACGCAGGACTACAAGGACGACCCCGAGGGCGTCATCCTCATCTCGGTCCTGCGCGGCGCGGCCATCTTCATGGCCGATCTGGCGCGTCAGATCAAGCTGCCGTGCGAAATGGACTACATGGCCGTCTCGTCCTACGGCAACGGCGTGAAAAGCTCCGGCGTGGTCCGCATCCTGAAGGACCTGTCCTCCCAGATCGAGGGCCGCAACGTGGTCATCGCCGAGGACGTCCTGGACTCCGGCCTCACGCTCACCTACCTGCTGAAAACGCTGAAGGCGCGCAACCCGAAGTCCATCGAGGTTGCCACGCTGCTGCGTAAGAAAACCCGCGCGCAGGCCAAGATCGACTGCGCATACGTGGGCTTCGAGTGCCCCGACGAGTTCATCGTGGGCTACGGCCTGGACTACGCCGAGCGCTACCGCAACCTGCCGTACATCGGCGTCCTGAAGCCCGAGCTCTACAACTAGGAAAGCAAGGCCTATGCCGCAAAACAACAAACCCCAGATCCAGCAGCCCAATCCCCGGACAACCATCATCTCGGTTGTCCTTTTCCTGCTGGTGGCCTTCTTCGTGGGCCAGCAGTTCATGAGCATGTCGGAAGCTTCGCAGGGCACCACCGATAAGCTGGTGGCATCCGAGTTCCTGCAGGCGGTCGACCAGAACCGCGTCACGGAGGTCACGTACAGCGCCGGCGACTACAGCGTGTCCGGCACGTATTACCCCGCCGTCACCGCCGGCGATTCCGCCGCCGATGCGTTCAACAGCGCCATCGACGCCATGAACGCCGGCATGGCAACGCTGAAGGACCCGTACACGGGCAAGGCGCTCTCGGGCGTGGGCACGCAAGACATCGAGTCCCAAACGCTCGGCCAGGAGCACAAGTTCACGTGCACGTGGGCCGGCAGCTCGCTGTCCGAGCTGATGGCTCAGCACCCCGAGATCAAGTACGAGGTGAAAACCCCCAGCCCGTGGGGCGATATCCTCACTACGCTGCTGCCCATCATCCTCATCGGCGCCATGCTGTTCTTCCTGTTCAACCAAATGGCGAAGGCGAACAACTCGCAGATGAACTTCGGCAAGGCCAAGGCCAAGCAGAGCATCGAGGAGCGCCCTGACGTGCGTTTCGCCGATGTCGCTGGCGTCGACGAGGCCGTCGAGGAGATGCAGGAGATCAAGGACTTCCTGGCCAATCCCGCCAAGTACCAGTCCATGGGCGCGAAGATCCCGCGCGGCTGCCTGCTGGTGGGCCCTCCGGGCACCGGCAAAACGCTGCTGGCCCGCGCCGTGGCCGGCGAGGCGGGCGTGCCGTTCTTCAGCATCTCGGGCTCCGACTTCGTCGAGATGTTCGTGGGCGTGGGCGCCTCCCGCGTGCGCGACCTGTTCAAGCAGGCTAAAGAGGCAAGCCCCTCCATCGTCTTCATCGACGAGATCGACGCCGTCGGTCGCCAGCGCGGCACCGGCCTGGGCGGCGGCCACGACGAGCGCGAGCAGACGCTCAACCAGCTGCTCGTGGAGATGGACGGCTTCGAGGCCAACGATTCCGTGGTGCTCATCGCCGCCACGAACCGCGCCGACGTGCTCGACCCCGCGTTGCTGCGCCCCGGCCGCTTCGACCGCCAGATCGTGGTGGACGTGCCCGACGTGAAGGGCCGCGAGCGCATCCTGACCGTGCATGCGAAGAACAAGCCGCTCGGCAGCGACGTCGACCTGCCCTCCGTGGCCAAGCTCACCCCGGGCTTCTCCGGCGCCGATCTGGCCAACCTGCTCAACGAGGCAGCGCTTCTGACCGCGCGCCGCAACAAGAAGATCATCACGCAGCAAGAGGTCAGCGAGTCCATGGAGCGCGTCATCGCCGGTCCCGAGCGCAAGGGCCGCGTGATGGACGACCAGACCAAGCACACCATCGCCTACCACGAAAGCGGTCATGCCCTGGTGGGCCACCTGCTGCCGAAGGCCGACCCGGTGCATAAGATCAGCATCATCAGCCGCGGCCGCGCGCTGGGCTACACCCTGTCCATCCCCAAGGAGGACAAGGTCCTCAACTCGGTGGGCGAGATGCGCGACGAGCTGGCGGTGTTCATGGGCGGCCGCGTGGCAGAGGAGATCTTCTGCGACGATGTGACCACCGGCGCCAGCAACGACCTGGAGCGCGCCACGAAGATGGCCCGCGCCATGGTCACGCAGTACGGCATGTCCGCCGAGCTGGGCACGCAGGTGTTCGGCCAGCCTAACCACGAGGTGTTCCTGGGCCGCGATATGGGCAACACGCAGGACTACTCCGAGGAGACGGCCCGCCGCATCGACGACGAGGTCGCGCGCATTATGAAGGAGGCGCACGACCGCGCCTACGAGATCCTCAGCACGCATCGCGAGCAGATGGACCTCATGGCAAGCGTGCTGATCGAGCGCGAGACCGTCGAAGGCGAGGCTTGCAAGGCGCTGCTCGATAACAACTGGAGCGACTATCTCCAGCGCGAGGGCGATATCATCGCCGCGAAGGAGGCCGAGGAGGCGGCGGCGCGTGCTCGCGACGAGCAGCTTGCCGATCCGAACTGGAACGGCCAGGTGCCGCCTGCGCAGCCGGGCGCACCCGTGCAACCGGCCGGCGCTCAGCCGCCGGTTCCCCCCACGGGCGGTCAGCAGCCCCCGTATCCGCCGGCAGAGTAAGCCCGGGCGGGAGCCGCGCCGCACCTTCGCGGTGGGCGGCGGCGGGAGCGCTTGTGCGCGGTGCATCGGGTCTTTAGCCCCGGTGCGGCGGGCGCGATGTGAAAACGTCAAGGTACAGCAAGAAGGCGGGCCGTCAGGCTCGCCTTCTTTTGAAAGAAAGGCATTCAGCATGATGTGGAAATGCGGCTCGTTCGAGTTCGATACGCGCAAGCTGGTGATCATGGGCATCCTCAACGTCACGCCCGACAGCTTCAGCGACGGCGGCACGCACAACACGCCCGAGGCGGCGCTGGCCTGGGCGCAGCAGAAGCTCGACGAGGGAGCGCACATGATCGACGTGGGCGGCGAGTCCACGCGCCCTGGGTCGGCCGAGGTGAGCGTCGAGGAGGAGACGGCTCGCGTGCTTCCCGTGGTGCGTGCCCTTGCCGAGCAGGGCGTTTGCGTGAGCATCGACACCCGTCACGCCGCCGTTGCCAAGGCGTGCGTGGAAGCCGGCGCCGCCATCATCAACGATGTCTCGGGCTTCCGTGATCCGGCTATGGTGCAGGTCGCCGCGCAAAGCGATTGCGGCGTGGTGGTCATGCACATGAAGGGCGAACCGGGCACCATGCAGCAGAATCCGCAGTACGACGACGTGGTGGCCGAGGTGCGCGACTACCTGCGCGATCAGGCGGCCATGCTCGAGGCCGCCGGCGTGGCGCCCGAGCGTATCTGCGTCGATCCGGGCCCAGGCTTCGGCAAGACGGCGTCGCAGACCCTTGAGCTCGTGCGCAACTTCCAGGAGCTTGCGCGACTGGGCTATCCGGTCATGGTGGCCGTGTCCCGCAAAAGCTATCTGGGCTTCGCCTACGGCATTGATGACCCCGTCGAGCGCGACCACGTGAGCGCCACCGAGGCGCTCATGGCGTGCGAGCTGGGTGCCGGCGTCGTGCGTGCGCACAACGTGGCCGAAACGGTGAAGGCGCTGTCCGACATGCGCCCGTACGCGTTCCTGGGCCTGGGCTGCAACGTGCCGCTGGTGGCCGAGCCCGGCGAGGAGCTCGAGGGTAAGATCGCCATGCTCAACCAGGCCATCACCGAGCTGTGCAGCCTGCCCGATTCGCAGATCATCGACATCTCCAGCTTCTACGAAAGCGAGCCGGCATACTACGAGGATCAGGACACGTTCGTCAACGCCGTGGTACTGCTGCGCACGGGCATCGCGCCGAAGGAGCTGCTGGGATACCTGCACGCCATCGAGAACAGCCTGGGCCGCGTCCGCGAGATCGAGAACGGCCCGCGCACGTGCGACCTGGATATCCTGGACTACCAGCTCTACGTCACGGATAACGACGTGCTCACGCTGCCTCACCCGCGCATCCTCGAGCGCGACTTCGTGTTGAAACCGCTGCTGGAGCTGCGCCCGAACCACGTGTTGGCCAACGACGTGTGCGTCGCGAAGGCGGCCAAGCCGGAATCGGAGCGCCACGGGAAGGCCGAGCGCATCAGCCGTTAAGCTGCGGAAAACGCGATGCCGTTGTCGGATGAAAAAGAAGGAAGGGTGCCGGGGATGCAGTTCCGCGTGCAATCGTTTGAGACCGTCACGTCCACGAACGACCTGATCAAACGCGCCATCGAGGCCGGCGAGCCCGAGGGGCTGGCCGTGCGCGGCCTACGTCAGACCGCCGGCTATGGCAGGCAAGGCCGCGCATGGGAAAGCCCGATCGGCGGCATGTATCAATCGTTCCTGCTGCGCCCCAGCGTGCCGCCGGCCCAGCTTCCCACGCTCAGCTTGCTGGTGGGCCTGGCCGTCCGCCGCGCGATTGCAAGCCTTGTCCCCGAGCTTGACGGCCGCGTGCAGGTGAAGTGGCCGAACGACATCGTGGTGGCCGAGGCGCCCGCTTCCTTGGATGAAGCCGCGCCCGCAGCGGGCGAGAGTTCCGCTTGCGGGGAGGGGGCTTCGCCCCTTTGCGGCGCTGGCGCCGATGGCACTGCCCCCCACGCCGATTCCCAGCCCAAGCGCCCCTTCCATAAGTTGTGCGGCATCTCGACGGAGATGCACGCGCGGGCGCTGTGCGTGGGCGTGGGCGTCAACGTGGCCCGTCCGGCCGATGCCTCATCCGCGCCGGCGGGGAAGAACATCCCGGTGTACCTGGATGAATTGGGATTTTGCGAAGGCTCTGTCGAAGACCGCATCCGCGCCGTGGCCGATGCGCTGTGCGAGCAGCTCGCCATCGTATACCCGCTGTGGTGCGAGCAGGGCTTCGAGCCCTTCCAGTCCGAGTTCGACGCCTGCTCCGCGTTGTCCGGGCGTTTCGTGCGCATGGAGGACCTTTCGGGCAACGTGCTGACGGCGGGCACGGTCACGCGCGTGGCTCAGGACGGCAGGCTGGTGCTGCGCACCCCGGAGGGCGTTGAGGTGTTCGCCAGCTCGGGCGAGGCCCATATCCGCTAGGCGCCGCCCAGTTCCCCTTCGCAACTTGATATGCATGAATGATGGAATCACGGTACGGG
>CALEWN010000083.1 GCA_937925385.1 uncultured Senegalimassilia sp. | reverse complement strand
CCAGAAGCCAGCAAGCTGACGAAGAGTGAAAGGCCGCTGCTCTATAATCAAACAAGTTCGCGAATTATAAATGCCATGCTGTTCGTTGCGTTTGATGGGAGTCCATATGGCGAAGTCGTTTTCGTCCGGCGATGCAAAACGCTTGCTGCATGATATTGCTCAGCTTCAGGAACAAGTTCGCTGGGCGCCAACGAAAGCGGACGAGTTCAAGCGCAATATTATTCAAGCGGCAGAGGCAATGAAAAGTGTTGAGCTGACAAAGGCTTTGCTGGAGCTTCCCGTAGAGGACCTCAACAAAAGCAAAAAGGGGCTGAGGACTTCTCTCCTTAGGGAAAATGGCTATACGTCAATAGCGCATGTTTGTAATGCGTCTGTTTGGAACTTGTCAGCAATACACGGGATAAGCGAGTCTTCTGCGCGGGACATGAAAAGAATTGCTGCAGAATACGCAAGGCAAGTGCAGGATGGCGTGCGGATTAGATTGAGCTCGGACAATCGCACTCGGGAAACCACCCTGTTAATCCATTCTGTGGCGATGTATCGCCAGGCTACTGTCCTAGCTTGCGCTATTAGTGATAACGCGGTGGGCGTATTGAGCAGCATTGAATACGCCCAATCAGATTTGTCGTCTGCGATTGGTGTTAGATGGCTGCTGTCTTCGAAAGCGAAAAAGGCCCGCGCCGAAGAGGCGTATGCTTCCTTGCGAAAGATCTATTTAGGGGTATATGGAAGCGTCCAGCGTGCTGCGTTGAAAGAACTCGATGACGTAGACGACATGCCTGCCGAAGACGCTTGGCGTGCGTTTGCATCAGACCCTGTAGGTTTTTCAAGCACTATCGAGCAGGTTGCACCGGGCTTTCTCGGTTCGGGCAATTCCTTGGGTTATGGCTTGCCCGAAGACTTGGCCTTGCAGGTTCAAAAGGAATGCTTCTATCCCGATGGCTTGCTTGTTAAATTAAGGAACTATCAGGAGTGGGGTGTCAAATACGTGCTCCATCAGGGAAAAGTTCTGCTGGGTGACGAAATGGGTCTCGGCAAAACTATCCAAGCTATCGCAACGATGGTTTCTCTCAAGAATACGAAGGCAACGCATTTCGTTGTCGTTTGCCCTGCGAGTGTTGTTGCTAATTGGTGTCGTGAGATAGCAACGAAAAGTAGGCTTCGTGTAGAGAAAATCCACGGTTCGAAACGGGAAGCGGCGTTGTCTACGTGGTTGAAAAACGGCGGAGTTGCGGTAACCACGTTCGAAACTGTGGAGCATTTCGACCTGGAGGACAGTTTTCGCTTCTCCCTTCTTGTGGTGGATGAGGCGCATTATGTCAAAAATCCCGGTGCGCGTCGTTCGTGCAACGTGGCGAAGCTCAGTCTGCACGCCGAGCGCTTGCTTTTCATGACAGGTACGGCGCTTGAAAACAACGTGGAAGAAATGGTTTCGCTGATTCGGTTGCTGCGCCCAGATCTTGCGCAATCGATTTCTGGGATGACTCATATTTCATCTGCTCCGCGTTTCAAGGAGCTGATAGCGCCGGTGTACTACCGGAGAAAACGAGATGATGTTTTGTCCGAGTTGCCTGAACTAATCGAAAGCGAAGACTGGTGCAGCCTTTCTGCGAAAGAGGAGCTGGTTTACGAAGACATCATCCGCAGCAGAAACATGATGGCGGCGCGGCGTGTCTCGTGGAATATGGAAAACGTTAACGAATCGACGAAGGCTCAGCGCTTGCGCGAGATAGTTCAGGAGAGCAAAGAAGATGGCAGAAAAGTACTAGTTTTTTCCTTCTTTTTGGACATTATCGAAAAGGTCATGCGGGTATTTGACGAAGATTGCTATGGGCCTATCAATGGCTCAACTCCTTCTCAGCAACGCCAGGAAATCATAGATGAGTTCGACAGAGCATCCGCAGGAGCGGTGTTGGTGGCTCAAATTCAGTCTGGTGGTATTGGATTGAACATCCAATCGGCAAGCGTGGTAATTATATGTGAGCCTCAATTCAAGCCGTCGATTGAAAACCAGGCAATATCTCGCGCTTATCGTATGGGGCAAACAAGAAACGTGATGGTTCATCGCTTGCTGTGTCTCGATAGCGTTGACGAACGCATTATGGAAATTTTGGACGAGAAGCAAAGGATGTTCGACGCGTTTGCCGATGAATCTGTTGCAGCAAAAGAAAGCCTTTGCATTGACGAAAAAACGTATAGCAACATCATCGAAAAAGAAATTGAGAGAATTAACGCCAAGCGAGGGGAGGGACCTGAGGAGATCTCGAGCAAAACTCGTGTAAATGGGGAGGAAGATGATGCTGTCGAAATTCCTGTTTCTAACGAAACGGTGGCGCCTTCGGGCGCTTCTTCTGCCAGGCCAGGCAACGAAAGAACTTCCCGTAAAGTTGCCGAGCTGCTAAACACCGCTAAAGGTGTGTCGGTTACGCACCGAGTTAAGGAGTGCCCGCAACCTAGAGGGGGCTATCTGAACCCGGATCTATTCGAGGTGGTTCAGCGTGATGGCGGGATTGCGGATTTGGCTCCATATGAAAACGTTGCACCTGGTTTGGTGGGTTCCGCTGTTGATTATTTGACTCGTTACTTGACTGGTTCTTCCGCCGATGATGCATTCAGCATTTCCAGCAAGGGTGCCGCGAACGTTGGCGAGCTCTTATTGTTTGACGACCTTATTTGCATGGTTGAAGGTCTTGACGACGATTCGGTTGCGTCGGCTATTCAGCTTGCGGGGTTTGACGCGGCGTACCGTGTGGGCTTTCGGGCGTACAAACCGGTTCAGATGATTCGCCCAGATTTGCAAACAATAGAAAACGTTAGAACCATGGTAAAAAGAAGCTGCGATGTTCTGCGTGAATACGGTCCGAAAATTCTTGATGGATTGACGTTTGAAGGAGGCTATACCGACATCGTTTCAGCTGGCGATGGCGACTTTTTGACTGCTGATACCCTTTGGGATTTCAAGGTATCGAAGAATACGCCGACATCGCGGCAAACGTTGCAGTTGCTAATGTATTGGCGCATGGGACTGCATTCGGTTCATGCGGAATATCAGCAGGTGAAGTATCTAGGTATATTTAACCCAAGACTAAATCGCGTGTACAGATTGCCGGTTGAAAAAATATCCAATGAAAGCATCGCAGAAGTGGATAGAGATATAATCGGCTACGGAGCATGATAAGCCCAAGTTGATTTTCGGTGTTAGCCGAACACTTGCGGCATGAACAACGTTTTCGTAGTTAGCCGGACGGGCGCGTAGGCGCCCGTCCGGCGTTTTCCCGGGCCGATTCGGCCCGCGCTTCGGCGGGTCGGGGCGTCTGGCCGAGTTCGGGGCTACGGCATCAGCAGCCCCTCGCCGCGGCGCCTGCGGTACCGCTTCTGCCGCCTCTTCCTCTCCATGGCGCCTCCTTTCTCTTGGGAGGGCCCTGCGCCCTCGCCTCCGGAAAGGCACTTTCCCAGACTCAGCCGTACATGTCCGGCTGAGTTCGATAACGAAATCGAAGTGTTCGGATGAGGTTGCGAATTAAGCGCAATGAGGGGATATGCGTGTTGGCATGGCAGTTGAATAGATAACCTGGAAAAAACGAATGAGCGCCGTTATACTAGTGTCAACACCGGCGAAGCCCGTTCCATAGGCTGTCAAACTTTTGGAGTGGCGGGCGGCGCAGTGTTATCGAATCAATAGCCGGGTGCCAGCCCGGCTATTCTATTTCTTCTGCCCCATCCGCGTGCGCATATACTTCCTGCACCGTCTCGCCGCCTTCGCTAGAAAGGTGATGACGGTTGCACTTTGTGCCGTGGCTGCAAGAACTTCAAAGATACCCATAGGCGATCGCCTCCTTCTTAGAAGCGCCGCCCGCGCGTTGGACCTCGCCGGCTAGGCAATGATAGCAGATGGGCTTCGAACGCTGGCGTGCCCGGTCGTGCGCTTAGAATGGTTATCCGCTGCGCCGCGCTTGCGCGCACCCTGCGCCTGCGTTATCCTGCCGCTAGCTTTATTTTCTCGAAGGAAACCCTTCCCATCATCAGTTCCCGCTTCTTTTCCACGCTCTATCTATGCGCAAAGCGGGTAACAACCCGTATATATAAGGAGGAATAAGGGTGAAGTTCTTTCTGGACACGGCAGATCTAGCCGAAATCGAAGAGGCTGCTAGCTGGGGCGCGCTGGCAGGCGTCACCACCAACCCGTCGCTGTACGCCAAGATCGGCGGCAAGCTGGACGACTTCCATAACCACATGAAGCGCATCTGCGATATCGTCGGCCCGGACTGCCCGGTTTCCGCCGAATCCGTCGCCATGACGCGCGACGAGATCGTTGCCGACGGCCGCAAGCTGGCCGAGATCGCCCCGAACATCGTGGTGAAGATCCCCACCATGGTCGAGGGCCTGGCAGCCACCCACACGCTGGCCGCCGAGGGCATCCCGGTGAACATGACGCTGTGCTTCAGCGTGCCGCAGGCGCTGCTGGCTGCACGCGCCGGCGCTCGCTACATCAGCCCGTTCATCGGCCGTTTCGATGACATCTCCGAGGACGGTCTCGAGCAGGTCGGCAACATCGTTACCGCCATCAACAACTACGACTTCACGGCCAACACCGCCAATGGCGAGCAGATCGAGATCATCGCCGCCTCCGTGCGCAGCGCCAACCACGTCACGCAGTGCGCGCTCATGGGCGCCGACATCGCCACCGTCCCGTTCGGCGTGCTGAAGAAGATGGTGCAGCATCCGCTGACCGACCGCGGCCTGGACTCCTTCATGAAGGACTGGGAGAAGGTAGC
The DNA here is from genome assembly GCA_937925385.1 of uncultured Senegalimassilia sp. Classification (GTDB taxonomy): domain Bacteria; phylum Actinomycetota; class Coriobacteriia; order Coriobacteriales; family Eggerthellaceae; genus Senegalimassilia. The sequence goes on along the minus strand of CALEWN010000083.1, from coordinate 1,339 downwards.
TAACGCATGAGCGACGAGCAGAATGTAGCGGAGGCGCCGCAGGAGGGCGCCCCCGCGGCCGAAGCGGCGCCGGCTGCTCCCAAGCGCCGCCCGGGCCGTCCTCGAAAGAAGGCCGCGCCCGTCCAAGAGGCCGAAGCCGCCCCTGTCGCAAAGGCAGCCCCCTCCGCAAAGCCCGCTTCCGCTGCGAAGGCGAAAAAGGCGAAGGAAACCCCCGTTGAACCCGAAGCCGCCGCGCCCAAGGCGCAGGCTGCCGAAAGCGCCCAGGCCGCCGAGGTCGTCGCCGGCACGCCGGCAAGGCGCCGTCCGGGCCGTTCGCATAAGAAGATCGCCACCGCGCCCGTCGCCGCCCATGCGGCATCCGCGCAGGATGCGTCCGAGAAGCAGCAGGCTCCCGAATCCGCCGAAGCCGCACAGGCGCCCGCCGAGGCGGCCGGTTCCGAGCAGCAGGCGCCCGCCCAGGACATGGCCCCGGGCCGCGCCGCACGCGCCGCGCGTACGCCGCGCAAATCGGTGCGCGCCCAAGGCGCCAACCGCGAAGGCCGCGCCGAGCAGCATGAGGGCCGCGGCAAGTCGGAAGCCCGCGAAGGCGCCGAGCGCTCCGAGGGCCGCAACTCCGGCAACGCCGGCGCGGATCGCCATCAGCGCAACGACCGCAACGACCGTAACGGTCGCAAGAACGGCAACGACCGCAACGACCGCAACGACCGCCACCAGCGTCACCAGCGCAACAACAACCGCGAGGTCGTCCCCAGCGTCAACAAAGAGGACCTGGCAAAGCTCAAGGTGGCCGAGCTGCGCGCGAAGGCAGCCGAGCTCGACGTCGACGTGGCGGGCTTGAAGAAGGCCGAGCTCATCGACGCCGTATACGATGCGTCCTTGAAGGCCGAGGGCTTCATCGAGGTCGAGGGCGTCCTCGACATCATGCAGGACGGTTACGGTTTCCTGCGCACCAACGGCTATCTGCCCAGCGAGCAGGATTGCTACGTGGGGCTTTCCACCATCCGCCGCAACGGCCTGCGCAAGGGCGACAAGATCACCGGCACCACGCGCCCGGCGCGTCCCAACGAGAAGTACGCGGCCGTGCAGAAGGTGGCCACCGTCAACGGCAAGCCCGTCGAGGAGCTGGGCCGTCGCGTGCGCTTCGGCGACCTCACGCCGGTCTATCCCGATGAGTGCCTGACCATGGAGCATGGTCACTCCACCATCACGGCGCGCGTCATCGACCTGGTCAGCCCCATCGGCAAGGGCCAGCGCGGTCTGATCGTCAGCCCGCCGAAGGCCGGCAAGACCACGGTGCTGAAGAACATCGCGGCCGCCATCACCGCGAACAATCCCGACG